>NZ_CP039426.1 GCF_005877055.1 Citricoccus sp. SGAir0253
GTGAGCCAGCAGGACAACGTGCGGGTGGCCCGGGACGAGGACGCCCGCACCGAGCCGTCCCGGAACGACCAGCCCCAGCAGCCCGAGGTGGAGCTGCCCGCCCTGGGTGTCACCGGCACGCTGCGGTTCGCCTGGACCCAGCTGACGTCCATGCGCACCGCGCTCATGCTCCTGCTGCTGCTGGCCGTGGCCGCCGTGCCCGGCTCCCTGTTCCCCCAGCGCCCGGCCGGCCCGGAGATCGTCAACCAGTACCTCGAGGACAACCCGGTCCTGGGGCCCTGGCTGGACCGCTTCCAGATGTTCGACGTGTACTCCTCGGTGTGGTTCTCCGCGATCTACCTGCTGCTGTTCATCTCCCTGATCGGCTGCGTGGTCCCGCGCGCCGTGAAGCACGCCAAGGTGCTGCGCTCGGCCCCGCCGCGCACGCCGCGCCGGCTGTCCCGGCTGCCGGAGTACGGCCGGGTCGTGCTCGAGCCGACCGGTCCCGCCCCGGCCACGGCGGTGGAGCAGGCCGCGCAGGTGCTGCGCAAGCGCGGCTACCGGATCGAGGTGCGCCAGGAGCCCGACGGCGGCGCCTCGGTGGGGGCCGAGCGCGGCTACGTCCGTGAGGTCGGCAATATCGTGTTCCACCTCTCGCTCATCGGGGTGCTGGTGTTCATGGCCGTGGGCGGCTTGCTGAGCTACTCCGGGCAGAAGATCCTCGTGGAGGGGGAGGAGGGGTTCGCCAACACCCTCGTCTCCTACGATGCCTTCACTCCCGGCGGCGCCTTCTCCGAGGACAGCCTGGTGCCGTTCTCGATGTCGCTGAAGAGCTTCGAAAAGGTCTTCGACCGGGAGTCGACGACGCACTACGGCCAGCCGTTGGACTTCACCGCGGTGATGGAGGTCCAGGACGGCACCGGTGGCGAGCCGGAGGAACGGATCCTGAAGGTCAACCACCCGCTGGCGTTCGGCGACACCCGGGTCTACCTGGTGGGCAACGGCTACGCCCCGGAGGTCACCGTCCGCGACGGCAACGGGGACATCGCGTTCCAGGGCCCGGTGGTCGGCCAGGTCCAGGACGAGGTGTACACCTCGCTGCTGACCATCAAGGCTCCCGACGCCCGGCCGGATCAGCTCGGCTTCGTCGGGTTCTTCCTGCCCACCGCCTACACCGGCGAGGACGGGGTGGCCGTCTCGATCGACCCCGAGCTGTTCAACCCGGAGCTGAACCTGAACTCCTACTACGGGAACCTCGGCCTGGACGAGGGGCAGCCGCAGAACGTCTACGTGCTGGACACCGAGAACCTCACCGAGCTGAACAACCGCGACCTCGAGGCCGGGGGCATCACCCTGAGCCTGGGGGAATCCTATGAGTTGCCCGAGGGCAAGGGCTCCATCTCCTTCGACGGAGTCAAGCCCTATGTCGGCCTGGACATCCTCTACGACCCGGGCAAGTGGGGCGTGGGCGTGTTTGCCGTGCTGGCCCTGATCGCCCTGGTGGTGAGCCTGTTCGTGCGCCGACGCCGCGTGTGGGTCCGGGGCGCCACCGGCCCCGACGGGTCCACCCTGGTGGAGTACGGCCTGCTGGCCCGCGGCGAGGACTTCAGCCTACGCGAGGAGAACCTCGCCCTGCGCCGGAAGTTCGAGCAGCTCTGGCCGGTCACCGCGCCACCGGAACCCGGGCTGTCCTCATCCTCCACCGCCTCGACGCCCACCACCGCCTCAGCCGCCGGGCGTCCCGGCACCACCCCGGACCGCCCCGTCCAGAACCGACCGGAGTAACCCATGCAACCCATCAACCTGCAGCTGGCCAGCTACAGCGACCTGTTCATGCTCATCGCCGCCCTGGTCTACGCCGTCGCCTTCATCCTCTTCGCCCTGGACCTGGCCACCTCCTCCAAGACCATCCGTGCCCTGGAGGCCGAACTGGCCCGAGAACGCGACGTCGACACCACCGACACCACCGCATCCCCGGCGCGTCGGGACCACCTGGTGGGCGCCGGGGTCGGGGGCCCGGCCCGGGGGGCCGGGACGGGCTCGACGACGGTCCCCGGTGCCCGCCCCCACCTCACCGGCGCCGACACCGGTGCCGGTGGGGCCGGCGGGAGCGAGCTGGTGGATGAGGACATGGATTACCTGGGCACCACCGCCCGCCCAGTGGCCAACGTCGCGGTGGCGCTGATGGTCATCGCCGCCGCGGTGCATGCCTTCGCCGTGATCGCCCGCGCCGTGGCCGCCTCCCGGGTGCCGTGGGGCAACATGTACGAGTTCTGCACCACCGGCGCGATGCTGGTCTCGGTGGTGTATCTGCTGTTCCTGATCCGCAAGGACATCCGCTTCCTGGGGACCTTCGTCGCCGGCCTGGTAGTGATCATGATGGCCGCGGCCACCATCGGCTTCCCCACGCCCATCGCGCACCTGCAGCCGGCCCTGCAGTCCCCGTGGATCATCATCCACGTCTCCATCGCCGTGCTGGCCTCGGCGCTGTTCACCCTGACCTTCGCCATGAGCGTCCTGCAGCTCATCCAGCACCGCCGCGAGGCCACGGCCCGCGCCGGCACCACCCCGGGGCTGGTCTTCATGCGCCTGGTGCCCTCGGCAGTGAGCCTGGAGAACTGGTCCTACCGGATCAACGCCGTAGGCTTCGTGATGTGGACCTTCACCCTGATCGCCGGCGCCATCTGGGCCGAGGCCTCCTGGGGCCGGTACTGGGGCTGGGACACCAAGGAGGTCTGGACCTTCGTGATCTGGGTGGTCTACGCCGGCTACCTGCACGCCCGCGCCACCCGCGGCTGGACCGGGGAACGCGCCGCCTGGCTCTCGATCATCGGCTACTGCTGCATCGTGTTCAACTTCACCATCGTCAACACCTACTTCCCGGGGCTGCACTCCTACGCCGGCCTGCCCTCGTAGGGCAGTGGTGAACCATACCGGCGCGGCGCGGTCCTGCCGGGAGGCGGAGCCGGTCCGGGGCCGGTCCGCTGGCGCGGTGGCTGGGACAGGATCAGCGCGGTGAGCAGGTGGCCGGGGCGAACCCGGCTAGCAGCACCGAAATGGCGGCTCGTTGCTGATCAGCCACGACCGGCGGCCCCCCCGGTGCGGTCCCTGGTGCCGGACCAGTCCGGTGCCGGCACCGCCGGGGCCCTGGAGGCCAGCACCACAGCCCCGGTCAGCAGCGCGCCGACCACGGAGCGCATCCGGCCCGGCCGGAACGCTGAATGCTCGGGCGCGGACCGAGCGCCGCAGTCATGACGCAGAGGCCCGGTGCGAGGAAGTGCAGGCTCGTCAACCCGGGGCCCCAGGGGTGTTCCCGGTACGTCGGCACCAACCGGCGCCGCTCGCCTTGTCGAGTCTCGGTAGGGGTTAGTGCATGCGTGCGAGGAACCGCATGACGTGGCCGGCCCAACCGGTCCGGATGGAGACGTCGAGGCCTATCTGTCGCGCGGTGGCAGCAAGGTCGGCTGGGGCCACGAGCTGGGGGGGGGGGGGGGCGATCGATCGACGAAGTGACGCAATGTGGTGGCGGGGAGGTCGTCAGGTCATAGCCGACCAGCATGCCGCCTGTCTTGAGCACTCGATGTAGTGCTGCAGTCGGCACAGGAAGCGCTCACGCAGGCGGCGGTTCTGCGGCATGAGGGACAACAGGTTGCCGCGCTGAGGCAACCGGCGCAGGCCGTCAGTGATCTGGTCGTCATCGCGGGCGCTGGCACCGAGCACGTTGCGCCGGACCAGGCGTTCCCACATCACCGCGAAGGCCTCCCAGTCCAGGGTGCCGATGAAGTCCACGTGCCCGAGCAGTGCGGCGACCTCCTCGGTGATGACCTCCGTCATCGTCTGGGCATGGCTGTGGACGGGCCGCGGAGGGGTGCCCTGTAGTGGTTACCGCGCGGCGTCCACTGTGTCCCGGTCGCGCACTGTGGCGGTCAGCAGGACCGCGGCCAGTGCCCCGCCGACGATGAAGATGTCCGCGACGTTGCCGATGAACCAGTTCCCGTAGGCGAGGAAGTCCACGACGTGGCCTTGCCCAAACGACGGGGGGCGCAGGAGCCGGTCGCCCAGATGGGAGGTCACCGCGCCGCCGAGGCACCCGATCACGATCGCCCAGGAGAGGGTACGGACCCGGAGGGTGAACCAGATTGCCGCGGCGACCGCCACCGCCGAGAGGACGGTGAAGATCCAGGTCGAGTTGGCCCCGAACGAGAAGGCCGCTCCGGGGTTGTAGGCCAGCTGGAGCCCGAGCAGGTCCCCCAGGAGCGGGACGCGCTCCCCCGTGGACAGGGTGCTCTCCGCCCACCACTTGGTCCCCTGGTCCAGGACCACTACGCCGGCCCCAATCGCAATGGTCAGGAGTACCAGGGGATACCTGCGCCGGTGGTTCATTCGTGTCCTTTCGCGATGCGCCCGTTGCCAGGAGCATCAGTGGAGCATCAGTGGATCTGCTGACCGCCCGACCTGCGCAGTCACTGGAGGCTGCCGGATGGGGGCGGCGGGTCGGGTCTCACCGTGCCTGAGAGGCTCTGTCCCGCAGGCCCCGCGGGAGCTCATCCCACGGCGGCGGGCTGGGCCTGCCGGCCGGCCAGGGCCTGCAGGGGAACGCGCCGGGTGGTGGCGGCGCGCAGGCCGTTGCCGATGACGACGACCTCGGCGACCTCGTGCACCAGGACCACGGCGGCCAAGCCCAGGACGCCGGTGATGGCCAGCGGCAGCAGCACGGCGATGATCAGCAGCGACAGGACGATGTTCTGGTTCATGATCACCCGGCCGCGGCGGGCGTGGGCCAGGGCCTGGGGGATCAGGCGCAGGTCGTGGCCGGTGAAGGCGACGTCAGCGGACTCGATGGCCGCGTCCGAGCCGGTGGCGCCCATGGCGATGCCCACGGTCGCCCCGGCCAGGGCGGGGGCGTCGTTGATGCCGTCCCCGATCATCGCGGTGGGTTTGGTGCCGCTCAGCTGGTGGACGGCGGTGGCCTTGTCCTCGGGGCGCAGTTCGGCACGGACGTCCTGAATGCCAGCCTGGGCGGCGATGGCCCGGGCGGTGCGGGCGTTGTCGCCGGTGAGCATCGTGACCCCGATGCCCTGGCCGGTCAGGGTGGTCACGACGGCGGGGACCTCGGGGCGCAGTTCGTCGCGGACCCCGATCGCGCCGGCGGCCGCCCCGTCGTGGTGGACGATGACCACGGTCATGCCCTGGTCCTCCAGTTCCTGGACCTGGGCTCCCAAGGGCCCGGGGTCCAGCCAGCGGGGGCTGCCGACGGTGACCGGGGCCCCGTCAATGCGGCCGGTGATCCCGTGACCGGCGGTCTCGGTGACGCCGGCGGCCGCGGGCGTGTTTGGGGTGGCGGCGGTGATGGCCGCGGCCAGCGGGTGGGTGCTGTGCTGTTCCAGCGCCGCGGCCCAGCCCAGCACGTCTTGCTCGGCGGCACCGGGGGCGGTGAGCACGGCGGTGACGGTGGGCTGGTTGCGGGTCAGGGTGCCGGTCTTGTCCACGGCCAGGTGGCGGATCCCGCCGAGGCATTCGAAGGCGGCCCCGGACTTGATGACGACCCCGAACCGGCTGGCCGCGCCGATCGCGGAGACCACGGTGACCGGGACGGCGATGGCCAGGGCGCAGGGGGAGGCGGCCACCAGCACCACCAGGGCGCGGGTGATCCACAGTTCCGGGTCCCCGAACAGGGACCCGAGGACCGCGACGGCCACGGCGAGGATGAGCACCCCGGGCACCAGGGGCTTCGCGATCCGGTCGGCCAGCCGGGCCCGGCCGCCCTTCTCGGCCTGGGCCTGTTCGACCAGGTGCACGATGGTGGTCAGGGAGTTGTCGGTGCCGGCGGCGGTGGCCTGAATCTCCAGGGCCCCGGAGGTGTTGATCGACCCGGCCGAGACGGTGTCTCCCGGGCCGACCGCGACCGGGATGGATTCGCCAGTGATCGCCGAGGTGTCCAAGGAACTGCGCCCGGCGCGCACGATCCCGTCGGTGGCGACCCGTTCCCCGGGCCGGACCACGAGCACCTGCCCGGGGTGCAGGTCCTTGGCCTCGACCTGAACCGTGGCCGCACCCTGGCGGATGGTGGCGGTCTCGGGCACGAGCTTGAGCAGGGCCCGCAGCCCGGCCCGGGCCCGGTCCATGGCCTTGTCTTCCAGGGCCTCGGCGATGGAGTACAAGAACGCCAGGGCGGCGGCCTCCTCGAGGTAGCCCAGGATCACCGCGCCGATGGCGCTGATCGTCATCAGCAGCCCGATCCCGAGCCGACCCCGGGTGAACAGCCCGCGCAGCGCACCGGGCACGAAGGTCCAGGCGCCCAGCACCAGCCCGACCCAGAACACCACCGTGGCCGCGCCTCCGGCCCCCGACCATTCCAGGACCAGCCCGGTCAGGAAGGCGATGCCGGAGAGCACCGGGAGCAGGATCGCCGCATCTCGCCACCACGGCCGGTGCTCCTCGTGCTCCTCGTGCTGCTCGGGTCCGGTCGGCGCCTCCGGGGCGCCACAGCAGGCGGCGCTCACGAGGCGACCTCCGCCGTGTCGCAGCACCCGGGCACCGGGCAGCCCGGGTCCAGGCAGGGCGCGGAGGCGTCCACGGCGAGGGTCACCTCCAGCAGGGCGCTCAGCGCCCGGGCCAGGTGCGCATCGGCGATCGCGTACCGGGTGCGGCGGCCCTGGTGTTCGACGGCCACGATCCCGCAGTCCCGCAGGCAGGCCAGGTGGTTGGACACGTTCGACCGGCTCAGCCCCAACGCCTGGGCCAGCTCGGCCGGGTACCCGGGACTCTCCAGCAGGGTCAGCAGGATCCGGGACCGGGTCGGGTCGGCCATCGCCCGGCCCAGCCGGTTCATCACGTCCAGGCGTGTCGCAATCGTCAGCATACGGTGAACTATACAGCCCGTGCTGTAGCGTCTTGTGGGGGCGTCGCCCGGACTTAGGCGCCCCGACCCGTTGACCCAGTGAGGACCCTTAGTGACTGCCCGTTGTCGCCGCACCTGCCCGCCTCTCCCCTGCCGGGGCCAGGGAGGACGGGCATGAGCCTGGGCGGGTTCTTCGCCGAGATGGTGCAGTCCGGGGCGCTGCTGGTGGCGATGCCGCTGGCTGCGATCGCCGGGCTGGTGTCCTTCCTGTCCCCGTGCATCCTGCCGCTGGTGCCCGGCTACCTGGGGTACGTCTCCGGGCTGGCCGATCCGCGCCGGGCGGACAACCGGCGCCGGGTGATGACCGGGGTGGGACTGTTCATCCTGGGCTTCGCCGCGGTCTTCACCGCCTACGGAGCCGCCTTCGGGGTGATCGGCGGCTGGCTGCTGCAGTGGCAGGACGCGCTGATCCGGGCCCTGGGGGTGTTCGTGGTCCTGATGGGCCTGGTCCTGGTCGGCTGGCTGCCGTGGTTGCAGAACACCCGGCGGGTCTCCTTCCAGCCCACGACCGGCCTGGCCGGGGCCCCGCTGCTCGGGGTGGTCTTCGGCCTGGGCTGGACCCCGTGCATGGGCCCGACCCTCAGCGCCGTGCTGGCGCTGAGCACCACCACCGGGGACCCCTGGCGCGGGGCCCTGCTGGGCTTCCTCTACTGCCTGGGTCTGGGCATCCCGTTCGTGCTGGTGGCCCTGGGCCTGGACTGGGTCACCCGCACCCTGGGCTTCGTCCGCCGCCACATCCGGGCCTTCAACATCATCGGCGGGGCCCTGCTGGTGCTGGTCGGGGCCCTGATGGTCACCGGGATCTGGACCCTGTGGATCTACCAGCTGCAGAACCTGGCCGGCACCTTCAGCACCCTCGTCTAAGATTCCTCCCGACCCCCGACCTCTCCGGATTGGACCGATCATGACTTCCACCGACCCCGCCCCGGACAAGACCGACTCCACACCGGACAAGACCGCCGCCACCCCGAACCGGCAGCGCCGGGCCAAGATCGTGGTCTGGGTGCTGCTGGGCCTGGTCGTGGCCGGCCTCATCATCGGCTACCTGGTGGTCCGCGGCACCGCCACCGCCCAGCCGCCCCAGGACGCCGGGCCCTCCACCGCCCAGCAGTCGCAGTCCACCGGGCAGCAGACCCAGGGCTCCGGGCAGGTGGTGCGCCAGAACAGCCGGGTACTCTCCCAGGCCCCGAACGAGAAGGCCGTGCTGGTGGAGTTCCTGGACTTCGAGTGCGAGGCCTGCGGTGCGGCCTACCCGTTCGTGGAGGACCTGCGCGCCCAGTACGGGGACACGGTGACCTTCGTGAACCGCTACTTCCCCCTGCCGGGTCACCGCAACGCGATGCCCGCCGCCATCGCGGTCGAGGCCGCCGCCCAGCAGGGGGCCTATGAGCCGATGTACCAGAAGATGTTCGAAACCCAGGCCCAGTGGGGGAGGCCGCCGAGGACAAGAGCGCGGTGTTCCGTGGCTACGCCGAGGACCTCGGCCTGGACCTGGCCGCCTACGACGCCGCCGTCGCCGACCCGGCCACCCGGGACCGGGTCGAGCTGGACGTGGCCGACGGCACCGCCCTGGGCGTGTCCGGGACCCCGACCTTCTACCTCGACGGTGAGCCGCTCACCGTGTCCAGCGTGGAAGAGTTCACCGCCGCCGTCGAGGCCGCCGCCCAGGACTGACGGACCGCACCCGCCGCGGGACGCCCGAGCCGCGATTGATGCCGAAACCGAGGACTGCGATGACCGACCGGCTGACCGAAGCCGCCCCTCCCACCGACCCCACCCTTCGAACCGACCCCGCCCCTCGCACCGAGCCGGTCCCGTCTCCGGTAGCGGCGCCGGTGGGGTTCGCCGGGCGCCGGGCCTTCGGCCTGGTGCTACTGGTCACCGGCGCGGCCGGCTGGATCGCCTCGGCGATCCTGGTCCTGGAGCGCCTGGCCCTCTATGAGAACCCCGGCTACCTCACCAGTTGCGACATCAACCCGTGGGTGTCCTGCGGCCGGGTCATGGGCACCTGGCAGTCCGAACTGTTCGGCTTCCCGAACCCGCTGATCGGCGTCGTCGCCTTCGCCGTGGTGCTGGCAACCGCGATGGTGGTGCTCTCCGGGGCCCACCCCGGCCGCGGGTACTGGCTCGGGCTGCAGGCCGGGGTCACCCTGGGGATGGGGTTCGTGGCCTGGCTGTGGTTCCAGGCCCTGTACGAGATCTACATCCTGTGCCTGTACTGCATGATCGTCTGGGCGGCCATGATCCCGCTGTTCATCCTGCTCACCGCCCGCAACCTGGCCCACGGCGTGCTCCCCGCCCCGCCGGGGGTGGTCCGGTTCGCCACCGGCTGGGCCGGGACGCTCATCGCCGTCACCTACGTCGCCGTCGCCGGCACCGTCTTCATCCAGTTCCTACCGGCCTTCACCGGCGCATGAGGGCCACCCAGTCAGCCCGGGCCTATCGGTGGGCGGCGTGGACCAAAGCCAGGATGACACTCGCATCGGTCCGCGGCCATGAGTGAGACGAGCATGGACGGGCCGGTGTGGATCCCTACCGAGCCTCCCAGCCTGGAGACCTTCCTCGCCCCGACGCTGCAGCCGATCCCGCTGATTCCCGCCATCGCCGTGGTGCTGGGTGTGTTGTACCTGGCCGGGGCGCTCCGGCTGTGGGGGCAGCGGCGGCGGTGGCCGGTGTGGAGGGCACTGTGCTTCCTGCTGGGCTGCGCCGCCGCGGCCGTGACCATGGGCGCGGGCGTCGAGGGCTACGGCCTGAAGATGTTCTCCGTGTTCATCTTCCAGCAACTGACCCTGATGATGGCCATCCCTCCGCTGCTGGTGCTGGGCAGCCCGGGCACCTTGTTGCTGCGAGCCACCCCGCACCGCGGGCTCGGCACGGTGGTGCTGCGCCTGGCGCACACCGGACTGCGCTCACCACTGGCCCGGATCGCACTGCACCCGGGCTTCACCATCCCGCTGTTCCTGATCACCTACTACGGGATCTACCTCAGCGACCTGGACGACCGGCTGCTGCCCACCTGGTACGGCCACATGGGCCTGGAACTGGTGTTCCTGGCCTCCGGGGTGCTGTTCACCATCCCCCTGCTGTCCAATGACCCGCTGCCGGCCAAGCAGGGCTACGGGGCACGGCTACTGGACGTCGCCCTCGAAATGCCGTTGCACGCCTTCTTCGGCGTGGTGTTGATGATGGCCACCACCCCGATCGTGGAGTTCTTCGCCACGCCTCCGGCCAGTTGGGACCTGGACCCAATGGCCGACCAGAAGACCGCCGGCGGACTGGCCTGGGCCTACGGGGAGCTGCCCACGGTCCTGATCCTGGTGTTCATCGCCCACCAGTGGTTCCGCGCCGATACCCGCCAAGCTCGACGGGCCGACGCCGAGGCCGACGCGAACGGCACCCCGGAGCTGGACGCCTACAACGCCCACCTCGAGCGTCTCGCCGCCCAATCCCCCTCCCGGCCCGCGCGGTGAAGGGCCGGCCCCCTGCGTGATCTGCCGCTGATCATGCCCGACGGCACACGCTGGCGTCCTTGGTAGGGTAGGACCCGTTTTCTACAGGAGGTAGAAGTTGATGCTTCACAACGTGGCCCGAGCCGTCCGCTCGGTCCTGACCGTGCTGGCCGTCCTGGTGCTGGCCGTGCTGGCTGCGGCCTCCCCGGCGGCGGCCCATGACGTCGTGACGCGCACCGATCCCGCCGATGGACAGAGCTTCGGCTCGGCCCCGACAGCCGTTGAGGTCTCCTTCAGCGATGCGCCGCTCGCGCTGGGCGCGGAGATCCTGGTCGAGGACGCGCAGGGCGTGGACTGGACCACCGGGGAGGTGCAGATCGACCAGAACAACGCCGTGCAGCCACTGCGTCCCGATGCTCCGGCCGGGCAGTACACGGTGACCTGGCGGGTGGTGTCCTCGGACTCCCACCCGATCGAAGGCTCGTTCGGATTCACCGTGGCCGGGGCCGGCGCTTCACCGACCGGCTCTGCGCTCTCCACGCCGGCCTCGTCCGCCCCCGCCACCCCTGCCCCGACGCAGGCCGCGTCCACTTCCCAGGCCAGCGCCGAGCAGCCAGATCAGGGCTTCCCGGCCGGCTTCATCGTCGTGCTGGTGGCGATCCTGGTGCTGGCTCTGGTGATCGTCGTGGTGGCCGTGCTGGCCCGGCGCCGAGCGGACGCCACGGACCGCCGATGAGCACCATCCCCACCTCGGCGAGGGCGCGGTCCGGTACTGCCTCAGGACCGGGTGCCCCGGCCGCGTCGGTGAGGCCCTGGGCCTGGATCACCTGGCTGGTGGTGGCGTTCGTGCTGGCCGGGCTCAGTGTCGCGGCCAGTGCGGCGTATTCCGGGGCGGTCGCCGAACGCGACACCGTGGACCCCGGGGCCCTGGTGCGGTGGATGCTGCCGACCGCGGTGGCCGTGCACCACCTGGCGCTGGCCGTGGTGGTCGGTTGCCTGCTGTTCGCGGCCACCGTGCTGCCGCGCTGGCGCGCCGGTGGGGTCCCGGGTGACCGCCGGGCCCACCCGGCATTCACCCGGGTGGTGACCGCCGCGGCCGCCGTGTCCGTGCTCTGGGCGCTGTCGGCGGTGACCGTGCTGGTGTTCACCTATGCCAGTCTGTCTGGGCTGCCGGTGTCCGGCAGTCCAGCGTTCGCCCGGGAGCTGGCCTACTTCGTCACCGACCTGGTCGTGGGCCAGGCGTGGGCCGTCGTGGTGGTGATCGCCTTTGTCGTGTCCACCCTGGCCTTCCTCGTCCGGTCCCCGGCCGGACTCGGCGCCACGGCCCTACTGGCCGCCGCGGCAGCCCTCCCGATCTCCCTGGTGGGCCACGCCGCCGGCAGCGATGACCACTACGCCGGCGTGGGGGCCCTGGTTGTGCACTGGCTGGGCGTGCTGGTCTGGGTGGGCGGGGTGGCCGCCCTGACGGTCATCGCTTCCACTCTCGCGCCCTCCCGGTCTCGGGGCAGTGCGGCCGACGACGGGTTGTCCCGGGCGGTGCTGGAACGGTTCTCGGCGCTGGCCGGTGTGGCCTTCTTCCTGGTCCTGGCCTCCGGGGTGATCAACTCAGTCCTGCGCCTGGGCTCCTGGGACGGGTTGTTCACCCGGTACGGCCAGCTGATCCTGATCAAGGCCGCCGCGACCATGGTGTTGGGTGCCATCGGCCTGGCGCACCGCCGATGGGCCATCGCCCGGCTCGGGGCCGTCCCGGCCCGCCGGACCGCCTGGCGGCTGGTGGTGGCCGAGCTGGCCGTCATGGCCGGTGTCATCGGGGTGACCGCCGCCCTGGGCCGCACCGCCCCGCCGGTGCCTCAGGAACTGAAGCCGGCGCTCACCCCGGCGGAGATCCTCACCGGTTACCTGTTGCCCCCGAACTGGCCGGGGACCGGTGGCTCACCGAGTGGCGGTGGGACTGGGCCTGGGTCGCCTTCGCTCTCACCGCCGCCACCGTCTACCTCCTCGGTGTCCGCCGGGCGCGCGCCTGGCGCTGGCCGCGGACCCTCAGCTGGCTGACCGGGCTGGGCGTGCTGATCTACGTCACCTGCTCGGTGCCGACGGTCTACGGCCCGGTGCTCTTGAGCGCCCACACCCTGATGCTGCTGGCCCTGGCCGTGCTCGTCCCGCTGCTGCTGGTCCTCGGCGCGCCCCTACAGCTACTCTGCCTGACCGTGCCCCGCCGCACCGACGGCAGCCGCGGGCCCCGGGAATGGCTCGACGCGGCCCGGCCGGCGCTGTCGGCCCCGGCCCGCACTGCCGCGATCCTGGCCGTCTCCCTGGGGTTGGTCTACTACACCCCGCTGTTCCGGCTGGTACTGGAATACTGGCTCGTCCACCAGGCGGCGAACCTCTACTTCCTGGCCGTGGGGTTCTGCTTCATGACCGCGGTGCTCGGGCCCGGCGCCGGGCGACCGATCCCGCGAGGCGCCCGGATCCGCACCGCAGCGGTCCTGGCCGCGGCACTGCTGGTCTGGGCCGTGGTGCTGGCCGCCGGAGTCCTGCCGGTGCTGGAGCCGGACTGGTTCATCGACATGGCCCGCACGTGGGGACCCCCCGTCACCATGGACCAGCAGCTGGCCGGGATCTCGGTACTGGTGGCCGGCTTCGCCCCGATGGCCCTCCTGCTCACCGCACTGATCCTGTCCAGGCCACAGCTGGCCCCATCGGGTCCACCCGACAGTCCTGACCGGGGCCGTCACCGGTAGGCCGCTGCCGCGCCAGCACCGGGACGAAGCCGCGGCATCCGGACCCGGATCAATAGTCGCCTGCGTCCACAACCCGCCTGGATCCGGCCGGTGCGCAGGCCCGGACAGGAACACGCTGATCCTCAGGGCGGTCCTTCGGGCCGGCTCGGCGGTACCGGTTCCCCTCTGCACCCCTACGCGCCTGGGGATGCACCTCGGCGGGTTGGACCGGACGACTTCGACGAGTAGGCACCCACCCACACTCCGTCCGGGCACCGGGTCGAGGGGCAGGCCCGGCCTGCGGCGAGAGGAGGACGCCCTGAACAGTCTGCGGGCGGCCCGCCGGGCGAGCCGGGCAACCAGCAGTGCCCGTTCCGACGTGGATGACCGTCGTGGCGTCAGACAGCAGGCCTTCGCCCTGGCCCAGAGCGGGGCACACATCGGCGCCAGCCGCGACGGCCGAGGAACTGGGCCACAGATGTGATGGCCTCGACATGATGATGCGGGCCCGACTCTACCCGGCGCGGCCATCGGCAGGTGCCTTCTTCGCCGACGCCGGCCCAATGGCAAGCGTTGATCTCCTGCGGCTGTGACCTATCCGGTGGCGGAGCCGGTCAGGTCGCGCTTGATCTGCGGTTCACCGGAGTCCTCGAAGATGATGAGGACGTCTTGGTGCACCGTGCCGTCAGGCATGGTGACGTCGGCCCGGAGGGCATTGCCTCGCCATCCCTTGTCTTCCACGGACTCGGCACCGTATTTCGTGGCGACGTTCTCCTGGATGTTGTTCTGCGAAGTGATGTCTCCGTAGATCGAGTAGCCGATGGCCCCCAGGCCGATGACCAGGACGCCTGCCCCCGCGATCACCTCGCGCACGGCGTCCTTCATCCGTCCCGGTCCGGCGTAGCGGGCGTCCTCGTCGTCCCAGTGGGCCTGATAGCGCTTGCGCCGCCACCAGCCATGGGCGAGGACCGCCAGCCCCGCGATGGCCAGCAGCGTGCCGACCCATTGGGTGACGAGGGGAGTCTGGAGGTCGATCGGTGCGTACACCTCTCCATTGTCTCTCGACTGCCCGCCCCGCGAGACCGCAGGGTGGGGCGCGCGACGCCGATCACACCCTGGACTGCCCGGTGGTTCAACCCATGGTGCTGCGGCTACGCGTGCAACCCGGCCAGGAGTCCTGCCGGGGCCAGCCCGGGCTAGGGGGGAAGGCCGTCCGCGCCAGCACCGCCCGGCAGCAGTGCCCGTCCCGGGGCAGCGGTCCGGGCCATCATCTCTACTACACTGCGTAGAAAACCGGTGGTCTACAGCGCGTAGACACTGCTGGGTTTCTATCTACTTAAGGAGCGGCATGCCTCGCATCACCATTGGACTCGGCGTCCTTCTCATCGCCCTCGGTGCCATCGCCTACATCGCCACGGCGTTCGCCAGCTGGACGGCGCTGATCCCGGCCATCCTGGGAGTCGTGATCCTGGTTGGGGGCCTCATCGGCATCAGGAACGAGAAAGTCGGCGTCCACCTTGCCCTGGCCGTGGCCGTGCTCGGCATCCTCGGCACCTCGATGAACGTCATGCAGATCGGCGCGCTGATCGCCGGGGACGCGGAGCGTCCTACGGCCGTGTTCACCAGCACGATCACCTTCGCTCTGCTCCTCGTCTACGTCGTGCTCGGGTGCGCTCTTTCATCGCTGCACGTCGTTGGAAGGCTGCGGAGGCCTGAGAGGGAATCGACCGCGGCCGAGAGCGGCGCGTCCTTGAATGCCACGGTCCAGCGCCGCACCACCCCGCGGCGGGCAGGGTACTTGCCGTGGACCATCCCGCACAGCGATAGTCACGAAGATGGGCGGGCACCGGTTAGTGCCGCCGGTGGGCAGCATCGAGCATCGCGTCCTCGACCTCCTCGTCCGTCGGCCGGCCGCCCCGGCGCTTCCTGGGACGTACCCGCGGCGCGCGGTGGGCCGAGAGGTACCCCTCGTCCTCGGTCAGGCCGAGCTCCCGGTCCTCGCGATCGTTGGTGGCCTTGCGCTGGGCGGTGTAGCCCCACACGATGAAGCTCATCAGCCCGAACATGAACCACTGCAGGGAGTAGGACAGGTGCGGGCCCTCGTCCAGCGGCGGCTTCGGCGGCTGCTGGAGTCCCACCGCCGGGGCGGGGGACTCCGAGGCGAGCTGGCCGTACGCGGTGTCCGCCACGTCGTAGCCGACGCTGTCCTCGAAGGCCGCGAGGTCGATGGAGGCCAATTGCCCCTCGGGGGCGCCGCGGCCCAGGTCGGGCTCGCCAGGCTTGACCCGCGCGACCACCGTGACCTCGCCCTGCGGGGGCGCCGGGACGACGTCGGGCCGGCCGGGGGTGTTGTTGCCGATGGGCAGCCAGCCGCGGTTGACCACGATGACGTCCCCGGTGTCGGCCCGGAACGGGACGAGCACCTCGTAGCCGGGCTTGCCGGCCAGGGGCCGGTTCCGGACGATCCGGGTGTCCTCCTGGAGGTACTCCCCGCGCATCTCGACCGGCGTCCACTCCTGCTCCGGCCGCACGTCCGTGAACAGCCCGGCGTTGCCGGCCAGCGGCACGGCCGGCTCGTCGTAGTTGGAGAGCACCTTGTTGATCTCCGCCACGAGCTCCATCCGCCGGTCCATCTGCCACTGGCCGAGCAGGGCGCAGGCGACGGCGATGATGGCGCAGAACACCAGGCCGCCGAGCCACTGGAGCGAAATGAGGAAGCGGTAGTCGAGGCGGCCGCGCTTGGCCGGCCGGTCCATCAGGGTCTCAGTCACGGGGCGGTACGTCCTTCAGCAGTCCGCGGGGCGGCTGGCAGTCGGTGAGCCGAGCACGATGCCCGAGGTGGGCCAGCCCGGTCTTGCGCCGCTCGGGGGTGTGGAGGCGCGAGTTGTTCCACTCCAGCCGCCACGCGGCGGAGGGCCGGCACCCCTTGCGGGAGTACTCGGATCGGCCGGAGGTAGGTCTGGCGTGGAGCCGGGCGGTGGGATCGACGTGGAGTGATGGTGATTCCGCAGCGGCGAGCCGGGCAATGGCGAGTCCAAGAACCCAGGCCGTGGCGGGAGGGTGGAAGGCCTCGGCGTTCGCGGTGCCGTGACCGAATCGGCCCACGGGATCGTGAAGCTCCGTGCGGGGGATCCCACCGGAGCAGTCGGGGGCAATGGTGTTCACGGTGGCTTAGCCGCTTTCATGCCCCAGGCGCTGGAGGGGGCGCGGAAGGCGGTGGGTTCAGGGCCCGGAAGGCCCGGTTGGGGAGGGGCGGGGCGGTGGGAGCCTGCGGATATCATGGAGTGATATGGATTCCCCACCCCAGACATCGGCCGACAAGGCGCCGGGTGACAGCCTAGCGAACCGTTATGGACCGGGCCAAAGCGATCGGCGATCATTCGGATCCCGCTGGGGCAAGTGGATCGCCGGGGCTGCCGTGGTGGCCGCGGTAGCCGTTGCGGGCTGGTTCGCCCTCGATCCCTCCAAGGACTCCTTGTCCTGGAAGGATGTGGGCTACACCATCGACTCCCCAACGCGGGCCTCGGTGACGTTCGAGGTCACCAAGGATTACCAGGACACCGTCGAGTGCGCCATCCAAGTGCTTTCCGAAAACTACGCCATCGTGGGCTGGCACACCGTCACGATCGGTCCCACCGAGCCCGGGGACCTTCCCTCGGACAAGTCCCGGTACTACGACGTGGACCTGCGCACGGACGCGCTCGGCGTCAGTGGCGGTGTCGACTCCTGTTGGATCGAGCAGGGCGACTGAACGGGACCGGCCCGTCCGTGCCTGACAAAGCAACCGGAGCGGGCGTCGGGGCCGGTCTCGGCGGGATGGCCAGTTCAGGATAACCCTCTAGGGTGCATGCCCACGGAGGGTATCCGGGTGCCGGGTGGCGATTCTGCCGGCGGTGTCCTCCACGGGTCGAGGCTGGCGTGGGAGGTCGACGGTGAAGGCGGCGCCGTGGCCGGGTCCGGTGGAGGCAGCGACCATGGTGCCGCCGTGGGCCTCGACCAGGGCTCGGGCGATGGCCAAGCCGATGCCGGCGCCGCCTTGATCGCGGTCCCGGGCGGTGTCGCCGCGGTAGAACCGTTCAAAAATCTGCGGCAGGTGTTCGGGTGCGATGCCCTCACCGGTGTCGACGACCGTCACCGCCAGACGTCCGGGCCGGGGAGCGGTAGCCCGCAGGGTGACGGTGCCGCCAGGTGGAGTGTGGCGCAGCGCGTTGGTCAGCAGGTGGCCCAGCACCTGACCGAGGCGATGCCGGTCCACCGTCACGGTTCCCGTGTTACCGGGGTCGACCTGTAGGGTGACGCCCTTGGCCGTATAGGCTTCGTGGTGGGTTTCGGCGGCCTCGGCGAGCAGTTCATTCACGGCCAGCTCGGTGCGATCCAGGACGAGGTGGCCTTCCTGGGCGCGGGAGACGTCACTAATGTCCTCGATCAGCCGGCCCAAACGCCGCAGCTGTCCGGACATCAACTCTCCGGCCTCGTCGTCCCAGGAGATGACCCCGTCCGTCAGGGCATCGACGTAGACGGTGAGCACCGAGACCGGAGTGCGCAGTTCATGGGCCAAATCCGAAAGCATCTGCCGGCGGGTGTCCTCGGTGTGTTCCAGCCGGGTGGCCATAGTGTTGAATGCTCCGGCCACCGCGTCCACCTCGGCCCCGGCGCCCAGAGGCGGGACTCGAGTGTCGTAGTGCCCGGCGGCCATGTCCAGCGCCGCGGCACCCAACCGGTCCAGGGACCGGCGGATACGCCGGGAACACCAGGCGCTGACCAGGCTCGCGCACACCAGGGCTGTGCCCAGGGCTACCGCCCACACGATGAGGTTAGCCTCGCGGTAGGCCCGCATGGCGTGGATCAATTCCGCTGAACCCTCACTGCTCCCGGCCATCAATAAGTGGGCCTGGAAGATCGGTGGGCCGGCCACCACCGCGACCGCCACAGCGGCCAGGAGGCTGACAGCGACCACCAGCAACTCGGCGGCCAGAAAGCGCCGGGCCAGACCGGACCCGTGCCCCCGGTTCACCGGACCGTCATCCGCCAGCGGACCCCGTGGACGGTGTCGAGATAGTGCCCCGGGTCCTCAGCGAGCTTGCGGCGCAGATGCCCGATGTGCACGTCCACCACCAACATCTCCCCGGCCCCATGGACAGGACTATTCCCAGGTTCCATGCCTTCAGTGTGTCCCCGCCGACCGGGCCGGAACCCCGGGGAGGAGCAATCTTCGCGGAATCTTCAACGTTCGGGCCGGGTCCACTCCGCGGCGCGGACAAGAACGCAAGGTGGGTCCCGCGACGCCCTGGGTCGGAAAGAACCCATGCCCACTGACGTGCGGCGGGCCGTCGCCTCGGCCTGCCGCACCGGGTCCTTGAGCGATTCCAGCATCTGGGCGTAGGCATCGGGCAACGGGGCCACGAGCGTCGAGTTCACGGACCAGACTCCAGCCCAGCCACCCCCACCGGCCCGCGCTCACCGACGCAATCGCACCCCCCACCGGCCTCCCTGTGCACCCATGGATCCTGCCCTCCCGGCCCGGTGCGGGGCCGGAAGTCAGGTATCAGGATCGCCCTGCTCAGCGCTGGACAAGCCTAGGAATCCGGGCAGCTGCCGTTCCAGCCAGTGGGCCCGCTCGGGACTCAACTGCCCGGCCCGGTGATCGAGGCGCTGGTTGACCAACCACCCGGCCAGGGCCTGCTCCCGGGACCCCGCTCCCCTGCTCCGTACGGGGAGCCGGCCGTGCTCCTGGTGGAAGCGCAGTACCTCGACCAGGGTCAGCCGCCAGTGGGCCTCGTTCTCGATGGCCCGGTCGTCCACCCGCCAGGAGGGCAGTACCCGGTCCAGGGCGTTCGCCCGGTGCGCCAGCAGTTGTCCGGCCCGGTCCTTCGAGCGCTGGGTGGTGAGCCAGTGGGCCAGCGCCCACTCCGAGCCCGGGCCCCGGTGGGTCTGGCTCTCCGGGGCGTGGGGACGGCGGTGGTGTGTGGTCAGGAATGCCTCGAGTTGGGCCAGTCGGGCCCGCCAGCGCCGGTCCCGGTCCGCGTACCGGGACGGCCGGGGCCGGGGCCTGTCGTGCACCAGCAGCCGGGCCGGGGCCGGGCCTCCGCGCAGGGCCTCGCCGCGGAGTCGCACGTAGTCGCGCACGTACTTGGGGTCCGCGTTGTTGAGCCGGGCGATGACCTCGAACGGCACCCCGGCATCGGCCATCAGCACCCACTCCGGATGCGCCCTCGGTGATCTCCCCACGTCCGCGAGGCTACCGGCCACGGGACCCCGCGCGGTCCACGACGGGGCCGGCTGTGGAGAACCCGCGTGGGGGTCCTCGCCCGCTCGGACCCCCACCCGCGGACGGCCGTGTCCGGCCGGCTGTCCGCCCGGGGGCGGCGGAACGGCGCCGTCCCCGGGCCCGGCCCTGACGGGCCGGGCCCACCCGTTTTTTGCTGCTGTCCTGGCGGATGATACGTCCCGGCTCCGCCCGGACAAGCCCCTGCGCTCATCGCTCCGGGGCCGGGCCCGGGGACAACTCCGGCTCGGCGGTCGCAAGCTCCCTTATTTCCTCGCCAAAGTTCTCCCCGGTCCCGCCCTGACGGGTTGCTCCGGGCTGCGTCCGGGACCAGCGAGCGAGCTCGCCAGCAGGCAAAAAACACGAGGGAGAGGAACAACCCACCATGAGCACCCTGAACGACTACTGGGCCGCCTGCGACGCCGAGATGGTAGCGCTCACCCGCACCCGGCCCCGCACCGCAGCCGAGGTGATCGCCATCCTGCACACCCACGACCCCATGGGCCCGACCGGAACCGCCGGTGACGGGTTCTTCAGCCCCGCCAACGCCGGCCACACCCTCTACGGGCCCCTGCTGCCCGCCGGGTGGGACTTCGACTGGATCACCGCCGACTACCACTGGCAGATCACCCACCCCGACACCGGGGACACCCTCACCTACTGCGAAGGCGACGTCTACGCCAACAACCCCCAACCCACACCCTGACCCCTCGGGCAACTCCCACCACCGGGCGCAGCGCCTCGGGCCGGTGGCCGCCCCATCCACCGGGAGGGCGGCCACCCCCGCCAGAACCAGCACCCCGACACAGCCTTTACCTGACTACGTCCCGAAGGAGTCCCACGCCATGAGCCGGCACGCGATCTACGACAGCATGCAGGACCACTGCGCCGACATCCTCACCCCCGCCTGCCCGTTCTGCGGCCAGAAAGGGTGGATCACCATCCCCCAGACCGCCGCCGACGCCCTGATCGCCGGCCACCTCGTCCAGGACGCCCTCCCGGACCTGGACGTCCGGCTGCGCGAGCAGATCATCAGCGGCACCCACCCCCGCTGCGCCCCGGGCGCCGAGTTCGGCGACGGCATCGACCCCGCCCTAATCCGCTGACCACCCGACCCGACTGACCGTGTCCGCCTGAGCTGCTATCTCAGAGGGGACGACGGAGCGAAGGAGAGAACACCGATGACCACCCTCACCGTCTACACCACCGGACCGGCCTGCATGCAGTGCCGGCTCACCACCACCGCCCTGACCACCGCCGGACTCGAGTTCGAGGAGGTCGACGTCCGCCACACCCCCGAGGCCCTGGAGTACATCCAGGCCGAACTGGGCTACACCCAGGCCCCCGTCGTCGTGGTCACCGACCAGGACCACTGGTCCGGATTCCAGCCCGACCAGATCCACCGCCTCACCACCACCCTCACCCACCACCACTGAGGCCCCCACGCCGCGGCGCCGGGCGGGCAGCACCCGAGGCCGCCCGGCACCGCGACGGGCGTTCCATCGCACG
Source organism: Citricoccus sp. SGAir0253 (assembly GCF_005877055.1). NCBI lineage: Bacteria > Bacillati > Actinomycetota > Actinomycetes > Micrococcales > Micrococcaceae > Citricoccus > Citricoccus sp. SGAir0253. The sequence continues at coordinate 20,824 of NZ_CP039426.1, forward strand.
GCCATCACCCCGGCAACGTCAGCGTGTCCGGGCCCCGTCATAGCCTGAGGGGCATGGCATGGGTGAAACGCGGCGGCGGCACGGGCACAGGACCCTACGGACGGCAGGCCCTCCCCACGACCGGGGCCCCTACGCCCCGCCGACCGGCGCCGCCCGTTCCGGGCCCGGCCGACTCCCCCGAGCCCTCCCCCGCCGCACCCGGCGTGGCCCCGGCCTACCGGGTCAGTCAGTACTCCGAGGTGCGCAACCACAAGATCCTGCTCGACCTCCTGGCCCAGGGCGTCCGCGCGGGCCGCGAGCCGGTGCTGAGCATGTACTACCAGGACGCCCTGGCCACCTTCGGCGCAGACTCCGTGCACTTCACCGCCGCCTGCCAAGGACAGGCCGGCGCCGGCACCCACTACCAGCACACTGTCGCCGGCGGCCGCTTCCGCACCCCAGACTGACCACCCCTCAGGGACCGCCCGCAAACCCGAGTGCTAGCAAGCAAGCATGCGAGCACCCTCCTCGGGGTCGTTCGGATGATCCCGGCGCCGGTAATCCTCGGGGGCCACACCGTCGGCGCTAGGCTCACCGACGGGACCACCGAGCTGCCACGCAGACGCGCTCCTTCGGTCCGATGCGACGCTAGCCGGGCGCAAGTGCTGGACCAGAACGGATATGAGGAAAGGTATACGCGTGAGCGTGGAATGGATGACACGGCACCAGGTACCGCTCTATCTGGCAGGACTGACCCTCGGGGCTTTCGTGGGGATCCTCGCCCCAGCCGTGGCGCATCCGGCGGAGATGGCGATTCACCCGGTGTTGGCGCTGTTGCTCTACGCCACGTTCCTCGGTATCCCCTTTGGCCGGATCGGGGGCGCCTTCGGTGACTGGCGGTTCCTGGGCACGATCCTGGCGGTCAACTTCGTTGTGGTGCCGATCGTGGTCTGGCTGCTATCCCGGATCGTAGCCCATGACCAGGTCCTGTTTGTCGGGGTGCTGTTCGTGCTGCTGACCCCGTGCATCGACTACGTCATCGTGTTCGCCGGCTTAGCCGGAGGCGACGAGGAACGCCTGCTTGCCGCAGCGCCCTTGCTGATGCTCGCCCAGATGCTCCTACTGCCGCTCTACCTCTGGCTATTCGTCGGAGCCGAGTTCATCACTACGGTTGAGTTCGCACCGTTCATCGAGGCGTTCGTGCTCATCATCGCGCTACCACTGGTGGCCGCGGGACTGACCCAACTTGCCGCCGCCCGCACTGAGGCCGGACGGACCTGGGAGCAGATCGCCACGGGTGCGATGGTGCCGTTGATGGTGGCCACCCTCGCGGTTGTGGTCACCTCCCAGATCGACGGCGTCCGGGCTCAGCTGGGCCCGTTGCTGCTCGTGGTTCCCCTCTACATCCTCTTCGCGGCCGTCATGGTGCCCATCGGCGCCGTCGCTGGCCGCATCGGCGGACTAGACCCGGCAGGACGACGGGCGGTCGTGTTCAGCGGTGCGACCCGCAACTCCCTGGTGATCCTGCCGTTAGTCCTCGCCCTACCGGCCGCGTTCGATTTGGCGCCCTTGGTGGTCGTCACGCAGACCTTGGTCGAGCTGGTAGTCATGGTGGTCTTCGTGTGCCTGATCCCCAAAATCATCGCGAACCCCGCGGCCTCGGCCGTGGCCAGGCAGTGAACACAGCAGGGGGCAAAACCTACAGGCGCTGCCGATGAAGTCCTGGCGGTCACGTGGCTGCACAAGGACATTAATCACTCGTTCCGAACCGAGAGCGCATTGTCCGGCTGGGTCCGGGTGTCCAGCCGGGTATACCCACCCCACAGATGCGTCCATTGGCATGGTGTGCGGTTGACAGATTTGTCTACTCCTGCCACCTGCATGGACAGTGAATCGGGGGCCTTGCTCCAGTGGTTCCCGGAGGAGAAGGTTCGCGCGGAATCTCGTGTGGCCTATCACGCTCATGAGGGGACGATGCCGATCAGGCCTGTGGGTGGGTGTCCTCGGCGAGGACGATGTCGAAGCGGGCCTTGGTCCAGGTCTGGTTGTCCAGGTCGCGGCCGTTGGGGGTGGGGGTGCCGGTGGGCTGTTCTTCGAAGCGCTTGATGAGGGAGTCCTTGACGCCGAACACCGAGTCGCCGATCTGCAGTTGGGGGTCACCCTCGACGAAGATGTGGGTGACCAGGGTGCGGTAGCCGGGGGCGGTGACCATGAAGTGCAGGTGCGCGGCCCGGACCGGGGAGCGGTTCGTGGCCTCGAGCATCTTCCCCACCGGCCCGTCGTGCGGGATCGGGTACGGGGTGGGGGTCAGCCCCCAGAACGCGTACTCGCCGTCGGCCCCGGAGCGCAGGAACGCCCGGCCGGCGACCCGCTGGTCGTCGTACTGCACGTCGTAGAAGCCGTCCTCGTCGGCCTCCCAGACCTCGATCCGGGCGCCGTCGATCGGCTCGCCGTGGATGTTGGTCACGGTGCCCTCGATCCAGCTGGGCTGGCCGTGGGCCCCACCGGAGATGTCTTCACCATGCTGGATCTCGGGGGCGTCGTCCACGAAGAACGGGCCGAACACGGTGGCCTCGGTGGCATTCCCGGCGGCGAGGTTGTTCACCGCGATGGTCTGCATCGAGGCGCCCAGCACGTCCGAGAGCAGCACGAACTCCTGGCGCCGGTCATCGGTGATGTGCCCGACCGCGGTGAGGAACTCGATGGCCTGGTCCCACTCGGCCTCGGTGAGGCGCACCTCCCGGATGAAGGCGTGCAGGTGCTTGACCAGGGACTGCATCAGTTCCTTCAGCCGGGCATCGGGGGTGGACTCGAAGGAGTCCAGTACCCGCTGGATCAGTTCCTCCTCCCGGCGGGCCTGTTCGGCCGCTTGGTCCGGGGTCAGCGCGTGGTCCGGTGCCTGGTTCTGGTCGTTGATGGTGTCGGTCATGATCTGCTCGTCCTCTCGTGTTCGCGTGGTCTTTGGTGTGTGGTCCGTTCAGGCGGCGACGGTGGCCCGGTCCCCGGTCAGGGCCGCGGTGAGCAGGTCGGTGATGTTCTGCTCGGTGACGGGCACCGGGTGGGAGGCCGGGGCCGCGGCCACGATGCGCTCCACGGCCTCGGGAATGCCGTCGGCGGTGAACCCGTAGTCGGCCAGCCGACAGGGGGCCTGGACCGCCGTGTAGAGCTCGCGCAAGGCGGTCACCGCCGCGCCGGCCGGGTCGCCCGCGGAGGTTTCGCCGCCGAGGGCGGTGGCCAGCCGGCCGGCCAGTTCGGGCACGGCCGGGGCGTTGAACTCCAGCACGTAGGGCAGCACGGTGGCGTGGGTCTGGGCGTGCGGCAGGTCGAAGGTCCCGCCGAGCACGTGGCAGATCTTGTGGTGCAGCCCGGAGCCGGCCCCGGCGAAGGACACCGCGGCCAGGTAGCAGCCGTAGAGGGCCTGTTCGCGGGCGTCCATGTCATCGGGGTCGGCCACGATCCCGCGCAGGGACAGCGCCAGCGCGCGGGCGCCCTCCAGGGCCAGGGCCTGGTTGATCGGGTCGGTGCGCGGGGCCCAGAGGGAGTCCACGCAGTGCGCCATCCCGTTCAGCCCGGAGGTCACCGACATCCCCAGGGGCAGGGTCTTGGACAGTTCGGCGTCGTAGACCACGGTGACCGGCAGCACCTTGTCGTCTACGCCGGTGGTCTTGGTGCGGTCCTCGGTCAGCCCCCACACGTTGGTGGCCTCGGAGCCGGCGTAAGTGGTGGGCACGGCGACCACGGGGATCCCGGTGGTCAGCGCGATCGCCTTGGCCAGGCCGGTGGTGGAGCCCCCGCCGATAGACACGACGACGTCCACGGACGCCTCGGTGGCCGCGGTCCGGGCCTTTTCGGCGACCTCGACCGGGACGTGCATGACGACCTCGTCCCACCACAGGGCGGCAGTGATGCCGGCCGTCGCGCTCCAGGCCTCGGCCTGGACTCGTTCGCCGGCGATGACCATCGGGCGGGTGGCGCCAAGCCGGTCCAGTTCGGCGGTCAGGTGCTCGGCGGCCTGTCCGGTGCCGAACAGCACGCGCTGGCCCAAGGTGGTGTGCTCAAAGGTCATGGACATTGGAATGGGAGGCCTTTCAGGTGGTGCCAGCGGAGGTCGAGACGGATGGGTGGCAACGTGGGCGGCGGCCCGAACCTGTGGAGTTCGGGCCGCCGCTTGTCTTCGCTTGGATGAAACTCAGCCGGTCACGGTGGATGCTGCCAACGAGGCCAGGTCCTGCTCCGTCAGGTTCCCCTCCTCTGCCACCCCGCGCCCGAGGATCGAGCAGAGCACGGCGCGCAGGGCCGCTTCCGGGTCCTGGACCATTTGGTGAGAGCGCCAGGCGATGTGCTTGTCCGGGCGGACCAGGATCACGCCGTCCTCGTCCACCTCGCGCTGGCGCAGCCAGTCACCGTACAGGTCTTGCACCTCCAGGCCCTCGCCGATGACCACGGCCTTGAGCGGGACGCCCAGCTCGGCGGCTAGGCGTTCGGCCGCTTCGGCCCAGGCACGCCCGGTGATCCCGGTGAAGACGGTGAAGCCCGTCCCGGCGGCGATGTCATGGGTGGAGTACTTGTTGAACGGGTCCCCGATCCAGGCATGCGGCAGTCGCAGTCCCGGGAAGGTGGACTTCTGGTGATGCAGCAGGGGGTCCTCAGTCAGCGGGGGCCGTGCGCCGCCGTCAGACACCACGGCCGAGGACTCGTAAAACTGGCCGATCTCGGTGCCCTGGGCATTGAACTCGTAGTCCTTGTTGTCCAGGGCCGCACGCAGGGCCTTACGGCGCGCCGCGCCCTCGGCCGTGGGCTCCTTGCGCAACTGGAGCTTCTCGACGAACTCCTCCTCGGTGGTCGCCTCCGCCACCCCCAGGGCCTCGAAGATCGGCTTGTACTCCCGGCTGGAGCCGTTGGCGCGGGCCACGATCTGCTTGGCGACCGGCGCGCGTTCCGTGGAATAGGTCTCCAACAGGCTCGGGTCGGCCTGGCCCTTGAGGACGGCGGCCAGTTTCCAGGACAGGTTGTACGCGTCCTGGATCGAGGTGTTGGAGCCCAGGCCGTGGCTCGGCGGGTGGCGGTGGGCGGCGTCACCGGCGATGAACACCCGGTCCTTCTGCAGGTGGGTCGCCCACTGCTCGTTGTTACCCCACAGCGAGTAGCCGGTGATCTCCATCTCCAGGTCCGGGATGCCCACCAGGTTCCGCACGATGCGCTTGGCCTCCTCCTGGTCCAGTTCCGGTGCCGGGCCGTTGATGTCATAGCCCCACACCACCAGCCATTCCTTCCAGGGTCGGACGCAGCGCACTAGGCCGGCCCCGATGCCGCCGATGTTGGACCCGGGGTGGAACACCCAGTAGAGGATGGAGGGCCGGTGCTCGGCCAGGTGGGACAGGTCGGCGGTGAAGGTGATGTTCATCGACCCGCCGATGTCCATGCTTCCCTCGAAGGGGGTGTCGATGTCCTCGGCGATCTTGGAGCGGGCACCATCGGCCCCGATCAGGTATTTGGCCCGGATGGTGTACTCGTGGCCGGAGAGCCGGTTGCGCACCCGCACGCTCACCCCGTCGGCGTCCTGGGTGTGGGAGAGGTACTCGGTGGAGAACTGCGTCTGAGTCCCGCGCTTCGTGGCGTTCTTGACCAGGATCGGCTCCAGGAGGGTCTGCGGGATGTCGCAGGGCATCGCCGGGGAGGCCAGCTCGTAGTCGGCCCGCCGGTCCGGGCGGAATCCCCAGGTGGGGCGGCGGCCGATCTCCTCGCCGGCCACGGACTCGCAGTACACGGTGTCCCCCATCAGCGCATGCGGGGTGGCTTCGGCCAGGACCTGGTCCTCGATGCCCGCATCGCGCAGGATCTCCATGGTTCGCTGGTTGGTGATGTGGGCCCGCGGGGTATTGGCGGTCCACCGGTACTTGGTGATCATGATGTTGTCCACCCCATGGGTGGAGAGGAACAACGCCGCCGAACTCCCGGCAGGGCCGGAACCGACGATCAGGACATCGGTGGTGACTACGTCGGTGCCCTGGGGCGCCTCCGTGGCCGAAAGTCCATCGTTGAAGACAGGCATGTCGAACTCCTGGTGATCATGAGCGGCCTGCAGTGCCGCCGCCGGGGGGGGGTGGATGAGGGGCCAAGGCCGGTTCCCGTTCCGGCGGCCCCGTTCCCTCCATGTTCCCCACATCACATCCAGGCTGTGCCTCGAATCACAGGACTGGCGGACGTAGTTGAAAATGCGTCGTCGCCGGACGAAAACACGATGGATACCTCATCCCGGGTGGTCAGCTCAATAGGTGGCCGCGCCGGGCTTCCTTGCGCCACTGCAAGGGGGTGAGGCCGAAGCGCTGGCGGAAGACCCGACCGAAGTGACTCTGCGAGGCGAAGCCGAACTGCGCAGCGATCTCGGCCACGCTCAGTCGACCGCACTCCGGCGCCGAGAGGGCATCCCGGGCTCGGTCCAGTCGGCGCCCCAGAATGTACCGGCCGACCGTGGTGTCGGCCTCGGCGAACATCCTTCCGAGCTGGCGTTCGCTGATCCCGATCGCGGCAGCCACCTGCGCTGTCGTCAGTCCCGAATCGCGCAGGTTTCGTTCGATGTGGTCCTTGGCAGCGGCCACGTACCCCGTTGCGCTTCCCCCCGGGGCGGCCAGGATCACCCGCAACAGGCCCATGGCATCGTCCTCAGCCCCGGCCAGATCAGGACGCGGATCGGTGAGGGATGGTCCGGCGCCGGACGAGGCCGCCTCGGCACGCGAGGAGGGGTCGGGTGTGGGTGCGGCAATGGTGGCGAGGGTGGACTGTAACAACCGGGCCAGGGCCCGTTCACTGGGCCCTGCGCCGACCTCGAAGTCGAAGACCGTGGGCAGCGCCGGCCCGGAGGCTCCCATCAGCTCGGCATACAGGGGGCGTGGAATGGTCAGCACCATTTCCCGGAACCCGTGGGAGAACCCTCGGACGAAGGGCCGGTCGGCGTCGTACACAATCGCCTGGCCCGGCCGCAGCACGATGTGCCCACCGTGGTGGAAGAAGAAGGCCTCGCCCTCGAGTGCAAAGAAGACGGCGACAACGTCAGTAGGGTTCTCCCGGATGAAGGACTCCGACCGCTCCACGATCTGCGGCGTTCCGGCCACGCTGGCCATCTTCAGCGACGGCAAGTGCAGATTAGTCTCCCCCGCGTGCAATGGAGAGTCCTCAATGGTCCGGATGTCCAGGGAGATCAAGGCGCGGGCATTGTGATCCTCCCACAGCCGCACCCGGCTGGCCGGGGAGATGCCACGGGTACTGAAGCGCAGAACCCGCGCGGTCGCCTGACCCAGATGCTCGTAAGGCATGGTGTCTCAGTCTAGCGATCCAGCATCTGCACCCCCGTGGTGATCGAAGGCCGATCTGCTGGCTTGCCGTCCCGCGCCCCCGAGTGTCAGGGCTGGACACCCAGTCCCTCAGAAGTGTTCAACCCCATGGCGGGAAGAAGACACCCTCACTCTTCGCGCCCCGGTCCATGGCCTATGGCCCGCCTCAGAATCCTCCTCATGGAGCAACCTCACCGCGAAAAGTATGGGTTCGAGCGATCGGAGGTCGGCCTCGCAATCCCCAGCTGCCACCACCTGCGTCAGCGCATCCGGGAGTTTGAGTAGCTCCGGCTATCAGGTGGCCCCATTCCGACCTGCGATATATTCACGTGATGCACGTCACGTTGAAGCTTGAGGAGTGATGCGGTGGACCAGTCTCAGGGTGGTGGGCCCCGGACGGGCCTTCTGAGCTTTTCGACGGCTCGGATTCCCGCCAGTCACCGCATCGAGCACTGGGAGGCGCACAATGCCAAGGCGCTCATCGGCCTGGATATCCGCACGCTGGAGGATCGCCCCTTGGTCGCTCAGGAGATCAACCTGTACTTCCCGGCTTTGCGGTTCGCCACCGTGAAGGGCTCATCACAGATCGTCGAGCGTTCCGAGCGGCTTATTGCCGCTCACCCCACGGGAGATGTGGCGATTTTCTTCGCGCTGGGCGGGGAGGCGTTCTTTTATCACTCCACAGGCATGATCACGCTCAAGGCTGGTCAAGCAGTGCTCTACGACGCTGATCTGCCGTTCGTGCGGGGGTTCTCCTACGGTGTGCGCGAGCTTGTCCTAACGATTCCCCATCAGGAGTACTTCCGCTTGTCTCACGGCAGGCCCCTGAAAGAGCCGGTGGTGTTTGAGTTCGCCCCCGGCCCCGGGACGCCGGGGCCGGACCCGGCCGCAACCAGCTTGGCCGCGTTCATCGACTCGGCCCTGCGCCGACCAGAGCAAGACCTGTGCTCAGTGGAGCAGGACGCCTTCGCCCTGATAGAGCAACTCGTGACCCGGGCCGTCGGCACCGACCGCGAGTCTGCGTACCGGCGTGCGGTGAAAGAAATCGAGCATCGTTTCGCCGAAGCCTCCCTGGATCGCGAGCAGGTGGCTGCTGCAGCCGGAGTGAGTGAGCGGCAACTGGCCCGCTTGTTCGCCGCGCGAGGACAAAGCTTTGCCGAGCATCTACTGGCGCGTCGGCTGCAGGCGGCAGAGGCCTGGTTGGCTTCGGACCCCGATGCGTCCATTGCCGAGATCGCCCGGCGATGCGGGTTTACCTCACCATCTCATTTCACTCGACGCTTCAAGGAGCGCACTGGTGTCACGCCCTCGGAGTTGCAGCGGGCTGCGAGTATGCAGGCCGATATTGAGTGGTCCAGGCTCTCAATCTGATCCGGGCGAATATCAAGTTGGCCTGTGAAGGACGCGGTTTTGCCTCTGTGGGACACGGCCTAGGCGCGCCGAATGTGATTTACAACACTTTCGGGTATGGCAGTACCACAGTGCCGGCGCGATACGGACTCAGGCCTACCCCGCTTAAGCGAGCAGCATACTGCGTCCGCCACGACGGCCACGGCCTTCCCCGCGGGCGCGCCAACTGATCTATCTGACCCCATCTTGCGTGGGCGAGGACGGGCGGGCCGGCAACGCTCACTGGATGTCCGAGCCGACGCTACGCAGCCAACTGCGTACACCGACGGCCCGGCAGCGGACCCAACATTCCCCATCTCTGTGTCCACGAGAAATGCATGAGGAGAACGACGTCATGGCTGAGGCAGTAACTCCGCAGCAGGCCCCCTCACCGATCGAATCTCGCAGTCTGCGTAAGGCATTCGGCAAGTTCGCCACCGGGGTGACGGTGGTGACCTGCCAGGCCCCCGACGGCAAACCGCACGGGGCCACGGTCAACGCGTTCACGGCGGTCTCGCTGGATCCGCCGCTGGCCCAGGTGACGCTGATTCGCGGCAACAAGGCCTCCCAGTACCTGCAGGACGCCCCATTCGCGATCAACATCATGGCCGAGGACCAACTGGCCACCTGCCTGAACTTCGCCGGCAAGCCGTCGAAAGAGCCGGTGAAGTGGCGCTGCGAGGGTGAGATCCCCGTGCTGGAGGGCAACGCCGCAACCATCGAATGCAAGCCGTGGCGCGTCTACGACGGCGGGGACCACCTGATCGTCATCGGTGAAGTCATCGCCCTGGAGGTCAACGACGTCGACCCGCTGCTGTTCATCTCCGGCAAGTTCCACCACGCCGGCACTCTCCACGGGGGCGCCCCCTGGGAGGCCTCCGGGGACTCCATCGCCCACGGCTGGTTCGAAGGTTCCACCTCGTTTGCGTCGTTCTGATCCGAGCCACTCTGCCGTTCATGCCCGGCGCCCTTGCCTGGTCCCTTACCCCTTGCAACATCGCCTTTACCCGCTGATTCCGATCAACACCTGAAAGGACGGTCGCCATGACCACCACCGAAGCCCACCCGCAGTCCATGTCCGAGCGGACCGAGCCGGCGAATCCGAAGCTGCCCATGACCGGGGACGAGTACATCGCCTCCCTCAAGGACGGCCGCGAGGTCTACCTGCACGGCGAACGCGTCGAGGACGTCACCACCCACCCGGCGTTCCGCAACTCCATCCGGATGGTCGCCCGCCTCTACGACGGCTTCCACAACCCCGACACCGCCGACCAGCTGCTCACCGACACCGACACCGGGTCCGGCGGCAAGACCCACCCCTTCTTCAAGGTCCCGAAGTCCGTGGACGACCTGCGCGAGTCCCGCACCGCGATCGAGACCTGGGCCCGGATGACCTACGGCTGGCTGGGCCGCTCCCCCGACTACAAGGCCGCATTCTTGGGCACCCTGGGCTCCATGCCGGAGTTCTACTCCCCCTACCAGGAGAACGCCCTGCGCTGGTACCGGGAGTCTCAGGAGAAGGTGCTGTACTGGAACCACGCGATCATCAACCCGCCGGTGGACCGTCATTTGCCGCCGGATGAGGTCAAGGACGTGTTCATGAAGGTGGAGAAGGAGACCGACAACGGCGTGGTCGTCTCCGGGGCCAAGGTGGTGGCCACCGGGTCGGCGATCACCAACTTCAACTTCATCTCTCACTACGGGCTGCCGATCAAGAAGCCCGAGTACGCACTGATCTGCACCGTGCCGATGGATGCTCCAGGCATCAAGCTCATCTCCCGGGCCTCGTACTCCCAGAACGCCGCCGTGACGGGCACGCCCTATGACTACCCGCTGTCCTCGCGGATGGACGAGAACGACGCGGTGTTCATCTTCGACAAGGTCGAGGTCCCGTGGGAGAACATCTTCGCCTACGGGGACCCGGAGCAGATCAACGGGTTCATGCCCCAGACTGGGTTCATCCAGCGCTTTACTTTCCAGGGCTGCATCCGCCTGGCGGTGAAGCTGGACTTCATCGCCGGACTGCTGCTCAAGGCCCTGGAGATCGCCGGCACCCAGGACTTCCGCGGCGTGCAGGCCCGGGCCGGGGAGGTCATCGGCTGGCGCAACCTGTTCTGGGCCCTGGCCGATGCGATGATGCTCAACCCAGACGCCGGACCCAACGGCTCCGTGCTGCCGAAGATGGACTACGGGCTGGCGTACCGAATGTTCATGGCCCAGGGCTACCCGCGGATCAAGGAGATCATCGAACAAGACGTGGCCTCCGGGCTGATCTACCTGCCCTCCGGCGCCCAGGACTTCAAGAACGCCCAGATCCGTCCCTACCTGGACAAGTACGTGCGCGGCTCCAACGGCATCGAGGCGGTGGACCGGGTCAAGCTCATGAAGCTGCTGTGGGACGCGATCGGCACCGAGTTCGGTGGCCGCCACGAGCTGTACGAGCGCAACTACTCCGGCAACCACGAGAACGTGCGGGTCGAGATGCTCATGAACGCCATGCACAACGGCACCACCGAGTCCATGAACGGCATGGTCGAGCAGTGCATGGGCGAGTACGACCTCGACGGCTGGACCGTCCCGGACCTGTTCAACTCCGACGACGTCAATGCCTACCTCCGCCGCTGACGCGACCGCGCCAGCCCCATCGTCGACCAAGTCCTCCGGGGCCGCCAAGCCGACCGCGGAAACGACTCCAGTAATAGACGGCTGCCCCATCGTCAGGGGGTGCTCTCAGGGCTTCTCGGGTCTTGCAGCGCCCCCTGACCGGAGGTATACCAGCCCCCACAGGGGCGCCGGGCGATGGACGCTCACCCCACGGCACTGACGCCCCGGAGCAACTGCACCCGAGATCTACTGTTCAACGAGGAATGTGGAGAACACCATGACCCAGATCCACGCGGCAACGCGCAAGGAGAACGAAGGCACCGCGGCCGAGGCCGGCACCAAGGCCACCGAACGGTTCACCGCCTCGGGCAAGCTGGCGACGCTGGACGTGCCCAAGGAGCGAGTGAGCCTGCTCGCCGGCGAGGCCATCGGGGCCATCAACGAGATCGCCCGCAGACACCAGGTCACCTACGAGGAGTACAACGCCCTCAAGGCCTGGCTGATCAAGGTCGGCGAGGACGGGGAATGGCCACTGTTCCTGGACGTATGGCTGGAACACACCATCGAGGACGTCAACTCCCAGCAGCGCCCCGGAACCGTCGGCACCATCGAAGGACCGTACTACGTGCCCAACGCCCCGGAGCTGAACACCCCGGCGACCCTGGAAATGCGGGAGGACGAACCGGGCACCCCGCTGCTCTTCAGGGGTCGGTTCACCGACACGGACGGCAACCCCATCCGCGACGCCCAGGTGGAGATCTGGCACGCCGACGCCCACGGGTTCTACTCCCAGTACGCCCCGGAGCTGCCGGAATGGCTGTTCCGGGGCACCGTGAAGGCCGACGAGAACGGCTACTTCGAAATCCACACCAAGCGCCCGGCCCCGTACCAGATCCCCACCGACGGGGCCTGTGGGCAGTTGATCGCCGCCGCCGGGTGGCATGCCTGGCGTCCGGCGCACATCCACATCAAGGTCTCCGCCCCGGGCTACCAGTTGGTCACCCAGCAGCTGTACTTCCCCGGGGACCCGCACAACGAGGACGACATCGCCTCGGCGGTCAAGCCAGAGTTGATGCTCGATCCCAAGCCTCGCACCGACGGTGGCGAGGGCGAAGAGGTCGTCTACGACTACGTCCTCGCCAAGGAAGGTGAGACCCGGTAACCGCCTTTTCCTTGAGGGCGGCGCAGGTTGCGACTAGCGGTATCCCGGCAGCATCGCTGCCGGGATACCGCTATATCAAAATCGCCATACTCCGCTCCAGCAGCATGCAGCTCCGCTGCCATAGACCGAACAGGCTCGCCGGTTAATCCACGACGATGCCGACATGCTGAAGGGCTGAAGCGACCGCGGACCCTCACCGTCGGCCCAACTGCCACTGCGGGCCGTCGACCGATCTACTCCGATCGCCCACGGAAGTGTCCAACCGGCTATGCCTTCTCTTACACCTGTAGAGCCAGCGAAAGTACGCCGTCAAAGTGGGTCCCAAACCGGCACTTGGACACTGTTGTGAAGGCAAATCTTAGACAGGGGTGGACACGGGGCCTCATCGCTCCCACCCGCGTCCACGACCGGTGTCCCGACCGGTTCAGTTCCTCACCGAGACCGTGGGGTGACTCCTTCGCAGGTGCTCAACACTTAATCGTTGATCTCGTCGGCTTGGAGCAACCACTCACGGAAGTGAGAGAGCTGGACGCGGCGCACCCTCGGCCCGACTGTAATCACGGGCAGCCCCTGGTCCTTCATCCACCGCAGCACGGTCCCCTGACTCACCCGCATGAGTGTGCAGATCTCGTCGGTGGTCAGCAGCTCAGGCTGGCCTTCGAGCAAGGTGTCAACGGCCTTGGGATCGTTCATCATCACACTCCACGGTCTTCAAATATGGGTTTGGCGCCCGTAGAGCACACCATACGAGGGATAGAGAGCTAGCCATCGTCGCGCATCGAGCGGTGGTGTCAGAGGGCTGACGCTGATGCACTGCTGCTCTCGCGGACGTCGGGGAACAGGCCCTCGGGCGCGGCTTGGTAGGGCAGTGGTTCGCCCTTGCGGGCGTGGTTGGTCTCGGTGTTGGGGTCGGCGGCCGCAAAGGGTCCGTCGGGGTCCATGAGCACGGCCATGTGCGGGTCGGCGTGGTCGCGGAACCACACGCTCATCCCGGTGGCCGGGTCCAGGCGCAGGTGTTCCCAGGCGCGCCAGAGCCCCTCGAGGCGGATCACCGCTTCGTCATACTCCCACCAGCGGGCCGCCCAGACGCGGCTGCGCCCGTTAACCGCCCGTCGGTAGACGTGGCGCAGGTACTCGCGCACGAACTCATCCACCGACCCGTAGTACAGCGTCGGTTCTTCGGCCGGAGGCTCAGTCGGCTCCGGGTCGCTGGGCTGGGCTGGGATGCCGTCGAAGTCTTCTTCGCCCCAGTCGCTCACGAGGCCCCCCTGGTCCGGTTGCTAACCTCCACGGTTTGCTGTTCATCCTCGGCCTCGCCGATCGTCTGATCAGCCTGCGGGTCGTGCGCAGCGATGGACGCCTTCACGGCGTCGGCGTGCGGGCCGGTGTACCAGGGCTGGGTGCGGATCAGGGTGGGGCGGTTGCCGGAGGCGAGCACCACGGCCCGGCTCTTGGGCAGGGCGGCGAGGTCGGCCACATCGAGGATGCGTTCGCGCTGGAGTTGCTGGGAGACGGTGCGCTGTCCGCGCCCATGAGACGTGGAGGAGGAGAGTCGGTCGTAGTCGCCGATGGTGCGGGAGAGGTCCTCGAGGAAGGAGGCTTCGGAGACGCCGCCGCCGTAGACCTTCACGTTCGCCGCGGACCAGAGCTTCTTCATCCCGGACTCGCCCCAGACCTCCACCCCTTGGGACCAGGACTGCAGGATCGTCATGATGATGATCCCGCGGGAGCCGTAATGGCTGTAGAGGTTGGGCAGCTCCCGCCACCGGCACACGTTGGCCGCCTCGTCGAGCACGCAGACCATGGGCGTGGCCAGGCGTCCCTTGGGCGAGCGGGCGGCCAGGTCCTCGGCGGCCTCGACGACGGCCACGGTCAACGCGGTTACCAGGGGACCGGCGGTACCGCGGCCCTCCTTGGACAGCGAATAGAGAGTGCCGCCATGGCGGACGAAGTTCACCGGGTCGAAGTGCGGGCGGGAGTCTGCGGCCCCGCGGGGGGTTACCCAGGCGGCGACCTGCCGGTTGGTCAAGCAGGAGGCCATCTGCTGGGCGGTGCCGTAGACGCCGCCGCGTTGCTTCTCGGGGGCGTCGATGACCCCGGCGAGCTGGTCGGCGGTAAGCGTGAAGCCGGCCTCGCGCAGAATTTCCACGGCGGTGTCGTCGGTGGGGCGGGTCAGCCAGATGTAGACGTCGGTGATGGCCCGGTGGTCCAGGGCCGCGGCGAGCAGCAGCCCGGCCAGTAGGTCTTGGCCGGCGGGGTCGAAGTAGGCGTCGGTGCGGGCGCCCGGGTCGCGGGAGCCGGCGGCGAAGTGCTCGGCCAGCTTCGCGGCCTTGACCTCATCGGTCACGTAGGACAGGGGGTTCCACCACCAGGTGGGCTCCTCCAGGGCGATGGACTGCGGGTCGAAGACCCAGACGGGCCCGCTCGTGGCTCGCACGTCGCGGGTGGCGTCCACGACGTCGCGCTTGTTGGAGGTCACCAGTACCGAGCCGGGGGCCTCGAGGATGGCCGGAACGGCGCGGGAGGTCGTCTTGCCGGTGCGGGGGCCCCAGATGTCGATGTGCATGTCCTCCCAGGACCCGTAGAGCACCTGGCCGCTGCTCACGGCCCGGCCGATGGGCACTCCGGGGCAGGCATCGACGCCGAGGCGCCGGGCGGAGGCCTGGGCACTCTTGCGGGTCAGGGCCTGAACGTCACGGCCGGTGCCCATGTAGGCCGCGGCCCGGTCGACCCGGCTGCGGGAGGCCCCCCACCGCAGGACCACCCAGCAGACCACCGCGGCCAGGACCACCACGAGGAAGGCCACCGCCGCCAGGACCCACCAGCCGGCGGCCCCCGGCCAGGGCAGATCCCCGCCCAGCAGGCCGAACACCATCGTGAAGGGATCGCGCGGCAGGGCCACGCCCGTGCCGGCGAACGCGTGGCCTAGGACCATCGCGGCGTAGATGGACCCGACGACGGCGGTGATGGACACGACTCCAATCCAGATCAGGATGGTCTCCGCGCCGAGACCGCCGGGATCGCGGCGCCGGTTGTTCGGGGTGCTCATGCCGGGGTCTCCTCGGTGAGGGGCGCGGGCTGTCGGTCTAGGCGGGTGTGGGCGTGCCAGGCCTTGTTGGTGTCGTGGATGTGCCGTTCGGTGGCGGTGAGCTGGACGTCCACCGGGATGCCCGGGCGTCCCCCGGCCTTGATGAGGAACCGGCCCACGCCCGGGGGCTGGGCCTCGCGGTCGGTGGCCGGGTCCCAGCTGGGCGGGCTCTGCCAGCCGGCGACGAGCTCGCGCTCGAGGGTGGAGAAGCGCAGCTGGCCGGAGAGGCGCTGGGTCTCGTGTTCGGGCAAGCCGCCGCAGACGACCATGCCGGCGCGCTCGACGAAGCCGCGGGCCTTCTCCACGTCCTCGGCGTGGGAGAGGGAGAGCAGGTCGGAGACGGTGTGGGAGAGCATGACCATGCCCACGCCCTTCTGCCGGTTCAGGCGGGTCAGGGCGTCCACCCGGTCCACCATGCCGCGCCCGGAGCGCAGGGCCAGCCAGAGCTCGTCCAGGACGATGAAGTAGTTCCGCTGGGGTTCCAGGCCGGCATCGGACAGGGCCCGGGCGACCTCGATGGACCCGAAGCCCG
The DNA here is from genome assembly GCF_005877055.1 of Citricoccus sp. SGAir0253. Lineage (NCBI taxonomy): Bacteria > Bacillati > Actinomycetota > Actinomycetes > Micrococcales > Micrococcaceae > Citricoccus > Citricoccus sp. SGAir0253. Next base: position 36,909 of record NZ_CP039426.1, read on the forward strand.
CGGACCAGCAGGCCAGCAGGGCGGCGGCCTGCATGTCCCGGTCGCCCTCGTCGATCGAGGAGATGTCGTAGAGGAAGGGCCGGTCCCGGGCGATGGGTTCGGTGGTGGGTCGGCCGAAGGTCTGCCCGAACCGGCCGCCGGAGACCAGACCGATCAGGGAGGCCTCGAGCTGGTCGGTGATCTGCTGGTAGCGGGTCATGTCCCCGCGGTCCAGGGCGACGTTGCGGACGTCCTCCGGGGGGTTCTGGATGACGGCGAGCAGATCCGCCAGCACGGGCACGCCCTCGTGGCGCTCATCCAGGACCCGCAGGCAGCGGTCCAGGATGGCCTGTTCGCGGTCGGTGGGCGGGGACTTGCGCACGATGGTCAGCAGCCCGTCCAGCACGGTGAGCCGGCGGGCCCGTGCCGCGGACAGCAACCGCTCCCGGGCGGGACCGGTGAGCCGGCCGGCGGCGGTCGTGGCCTCCCCGGGGTCCATGACGTTGATGGCCCCGCGGTCCCGGCCGATCTCGTTGACCTGCCCGCCCAGGGCCCGGATCATGTCGATGTGCTCGCCCTTGACGTCTCCGAGGACCATGGGCAGCACCCCGTAGCCGGCCAGCCCCACGGCCCAGCGCCGGGCCACGGTGGACTTGCCCAGCCCGGGCCGGCCCAATACCAGGGCCGAGGGGTTGGGGATGAGCTTGGCGCGCTGGAACCAGGACACCGGGTCACAGCACACGGTGGCCGCGGTCTGCAGGTGCCGGCCCAGCGGGACCCCGGTCATCGGGGTGCCGGACCCGGTGGAGAACGGCCACAGCCCGCAGACCTGGGTGGAGGTGCCGCGGAACTCCACCGCCGGCTCGAGCACGTTCATCGCCCCGCCGCCGCGACCAAACCAGCCGCGCGGACCCGGACGGCGGACGCGGTCAGCGGCGTTCTGGACGGGCTCAACGCTTGTCTTTGTTGTCTTTGTTGCCTTGCTTCTGGGGCGGGCCATCAGAGCTTCTCCCTCAGTTCGGTCGGGACGGCCAGGTGCTTGCCCAGGACCAGGCCCAGGGGCAGGGCCGCGGCGAAGGCGGAGTCTTGGGCCCCGTGCACCAGGCGCAGGCTCAGCCGGGCGCTGGCGCCGAGCCCGTCGACGGCGGCGATGACATCCCGGCGTCGGGACGGGTCGGTGACGGTGGCGGTCACCAGCAGCCCGAAGTTCAGCAGGGAAGCGCCCGCGGCCTCCTCCTGGGCGGTGGCCGCGGCCTGGCGGACGGCGATGCTGTCCCGGGCGGAGGGTTTCTTCGAGGCCGTCTGGCGGAACTCGGCGTTCTTCAGGTCCGTCTCCACGAGCCGAGCCGAGGTCGCCCGGTCAATCGGCCGGTACAGCAGGGTGACCCGCTTGCGGTCGATGACCTCCGTGGGGGCCAGCAACCGGCCCAGCACCCCGGACTGGACCGACCCGCGGGGGGCGACGGTCATGGCCCACGTCATGGACAGGGCCGAATCGTGCCGGTACCAGTCCCAGGCCGCCTCGGTCCCGGAGGGCCCGACCTCGGACCAGTCCATCTCCGGGACCACGCCCTCGGCGTGGGCATCGTCGATCAGCGTGGCTGCGGCCGGGTCGTAGGCCACGCGGAGCACCTCGCACAGCTGTTGGGCGGACAGCAGCCGGGTCGTGCCGGCCCCGGTCGCCGCCAGGGCGTGGGTGATCGCCGGCAGGCGGGCGGCCAGCTCCACGCCCATGTCGGCCGCGCTGCGCTTGGCCGCACCGCGCCGGGGGGCGGCCTTGAAGGTCAGGGCGATGTAGGCCTTCGTGGAGGAGGACCCGGCCGGATAGGTGGCCTCGGCCTCCCGGAGCATCTGCCGGGCGAACTCGGGGGCGTCGTCGGTCAGGTTCGTCTCGACCTCCCGCCGCAGGCGGGCCCCGGAGTCAGGGGCGGTCTCAATGGTCACCGACACCGCCTCGATGCTGGGTTCGTCCCCGATGCTGGCCAGCCAGTGGCCCCAGTCGGCCACCCAGGTGTCGACCTGGTGGGTGTCGACTAGGGCAGCGCCCTCGGGTTCGGCGGCCAGCACCACGGTGAAGTGCCCGGTCCGGGGCACCTCGATCAGGGCGAAGGGGCGGGCGTAGCTGTCCAGGTGTTCGGTCAGGGTGGACGGGGCGGCCAGTCCGGGCAGCTGGTGGGTGCCCCAGGCGGTGCGGCCCAGCGGGCCGGATCGGTACAGGTGGGAGCCGCTGGAGCGGTGCCGCCACCAGGCCAGGCGGCTGGTGATCCGGTCTAGGGCGGAGCGGCCGTGTCCGTCCCGGACCACTAGCAGCAGCAGCACGACGCCGAGGATGCCGGCGGCAAGCACAGCCCGCAGGGTGTTGCCCATGGCCAGGATCAGGATCACGATCACCAAGCCGCCCAGCAGGATCGCGGTGCCGATCGACCCCAGCCCGGCCAACCCGGCGGAGGTCGGTCGGCGCCAGTTTCCGTAGGTCCTGGGTGCTTCACTTGCTGCTGCCACTGGGGCCCTCCCCTACCGCGTCATTGGCGACCGTTTCGACCGCTTCTTTGGCTTTTTGTGCTCCCTGGGCCACGGCCCCAGCAATGGCCATGCCCGCCGGGCCGCCGGCGGCCCCGCTAGAGGCCGCCGCGCCACCACTGGCTGCCCCGTTGGAGGCCGCGCCGCCGGCCGGTGCGGCGCTGGCCGCAGTGCCGGGCGCACCCGCGGTGGCGGCCGGGCCCGCTGCACCGCTCTGGTGGGCGGTGCCGGTGGCTCCGGCACCCACCCCGGCCGGCACGGGTGCCGGGCGGGGGCCGGAGGATCCCCCGCCCCGCGGTCCGCCACCGGGCGAGGCCGGGGAGACGCCGGAGGACCCTCCGGCCCCGGAGGATCGGCTGCCGGTGGTGCCGGCCCCGGACGGGGCCATCGAGCCCGCGCTTCCGGAACCGCGGCCGCCCATGCCCCGGCCGAGCATGGCCGCCCCGGTCGGGAGGGCGGCCGCGGCCGCCATGGCTGCGCCGCTGCCGCCGCCCCCGCCACTACTGGCCGCGGAGACCATGGGCGCGGTGAACCGCATCAACAGCGGCAACGCGACGATGGACAACAGCAGGAGCATGACCCCGGTAATGACCGAGAACAGGTCGATCCTGTTGTTCTGGGCATCGAGCATGGACCCCACCAGCTGGAAGCCCACGGCGTAGATGATGGCCGCGGTGGGCTTGTAGAGGATGAAGGCGATTAGCCAACTGAGGCCCTTGCTGAACCAGGCCTGGCCCATCTGGGTGTTCGTGGCTGCTGCCATGACCGGCAGCAGCCCCACGCCGAGGACCAGCAGGGCGGAGCGGGCGACCATGAGCATGATCTGGAACAGCCCGATGAGGACCGCGACCACGCCGATCACGATGATCAGCAACGCTCCGAGGCCACTCCAGTAGCTCTGCCCGGTCAGCCCGAGGATCAACTTGACGCCGTCCTCAAAACAGGCCGCGTTGGTCGCCACCGAACAGTCCAGGGAGCGGCTCAGGATCCAGACGGAGAATTCATCGGAGGCCGTGATCAGCAGGCCGGCCACCGTGATTCCAGAGCCGGAAACGACGATGAACTTCAACAGTGACTTCACGAGGTCCTGGCCGGGCTGGGCGCGTTGCTCCCAGATCATCTTGACGGCACCGATGATGATGGATGCCCCTACCAGGGCCGCGATGTACCACCACAGGTGCGCATGCAGGAAGTTCACGGCACGTGATCCGTCGCCTTCAGGTCCGTCGCCCATGAGTGCCGCGGTCATCGCCGCGGCGGCGGCGATGAGAATCGTCCCACCCAGGACGAGGCCCATGCGGCCCAGTGAAGCGATCCCTCCCTGTCCGCGCCGGCCCTCGAGCGCCATGGTGGCGCCCAAGAACAGCAGGCCCAGGATGGCCACGGCGAAGCCGCCCCACTGGACATAGCCCAGGACGGCGTCGATCTGGACCTCTCCGGCCACCTCGACCGGAACCGCGACGGGGACGTCTGAGGCCAGATCGGGGGACTCGGCCATCAGCGATGGATCGGCCCCCTCCGGCAGTTCATCGGTGACATTGACGGTAGGAACCCTGACCCACATGGTCCCCAGGTCCGTGACGGTGTCGACCAGGCCTTCCAGCACCGAGGCGGCCAGGCCATCCACCGCGTTGTTCGTAGCCTCCGTGGCTGCGTTCCCGAAACCGCAGCCAACGTCCAGCCATTCACAGTCCGGTGTGCCGTCCCCATCCGCGTCCGTGCGCGCGGTCGTGATGTGCACGGAGGAGGGAATCACGATCCTGCGCCCCACTGAACGTAGCGGTCCAGACCAACGATCTGAGAAGGCTGTGTAGGTGCCGTCCCCTCATCGGTGAGGACAATTCTCCAGTCACCGTCCTCCCAGATGAGGTCGTAGACGAAGCTCGAGTACTTGCCAGTTTCTGCTTGCAGCGCCAGATCAATCTTCGCCGCCGTGCCGTCGTAATTGAGAACCTGGTAACCGACGACTTGAGCACGCACTGAACCCGCACCGGAGTGTTCGCGAGCGGATTCGATAGCAGCTTTACGTCCTGGCCCCTCGGCCGGAGCGTATTCGCTCACAGGACCAACCAGCCGGGCGTCGGTTCCAGCTCCCAGATAATTGACTGCGGCGACGAGGGCGCCCTCGGGGGTGCGCTGGTAGCACGTGCGCAGGCCGTCCTCGGTGGTCTCTCCTGGTCCTACCTTGTCGCTTCCGGGCACTGGGAAGTTGCCCACTGTGGTCCACTCCACCTGGGGTGGGGTCTCGGCGGTTCCGGTGGTGGCCACGCCGTCGAGCCCGCAGACGCTGTCGCCGCCGGACAGCTCAGCCTCCGGGCTGGCCGCGGGGGTGGCTGTAGGCGGGGTTGGTGTCTGGCTGCTGGCGGGCCGGTTCAGGGCGCCGGAGGCCAGTAGGACGATGGCGCCGACGACGATGAGGGCGATGAATGCTGCCGCGACCACGAATCCGGGCCGGGTGAAGGGGTTTCGCTCTGGGGGGTTGTCCGTCATGGCAGGGCCTTCCTGGCTCGGAGTGCTGGTCTGGTGGGTTGTGGCTTAGCTGGCCAGGAAGCCGATGAGGGCTCCGGCGGCGCCGATGACGATCACGCCGCCCAGGGCCATGCCGATGCGGCCGGCATGCTGGCCCCCGTCCCCGCGTTGGGTGTTGATGGCCATCAGGGCGCCGGCGACGACCAGGCCCAGGATGCACAGGGCCAGGCCCAGCCACATGACCCAGCCCATGACCGTGGAGATGTCTCCGGTTCCGGGAGGCTGGATCGGCTGGGGGTTGGGCAGGTTCGAGGTGATGGTGGCAAGCAGGGTGGTCATGGTGTCCTCCGGGTAGGGGTCGTGAACGGGGCTTAGGGGGTGGTCAGGTTGTTGAGGGTGCCCAGCAGCTGGCGGGCCTCGCGGGGCCCGCTGGCCAGGGGGTCGTCCGTCCCGGTCCGCCATGCTTCGGACCACGGGATCCGCCACAGCCGCGGATAGCCGCCGGCGGCCACCTTCAGCAGGTCCCGCAGCGGCTTGGGCAGCCGGCCGGGGGCGTCATCAATGGCGACCAGGCCCAGCAGGTGCACGGAGGGCACAGCACCGGAGGCCCACTGCTGGGCGGCCAGCCGGGCGGCGGTCAGGCCTCGGGCGTGGGTCCGGCAGGCGACGATGACCGGCACGGCGCCGGCCCCGGCGGCTTCGGGCCAGGCATGGCCGCCGGCCCTCCACTGCGGGTCCAGCCCGGCCAGGGTGGACTCCCCCGCTCCCCCGTGGGCGCCGACCACCACCAGCCTCGAGCCGGGGGCTGTCGGGCGGCTGGGCAGGCGGTCCACCCGGTCTGGAGCGATGACACCTCCTTGAGGCGTCCTCGGGCCGATGGGCTCCTCCGGAGGCGCCTGGCCGGGCGCGACGTCGCCGTCTTCGGCCTCAACCGGTGCCGAGGCCGTGAGCCAGGGATTCTCGGACGTGGTCTCCGGAACCTGGTGCATGGTTACGCCCCCCTCAGTCGGTAACCTCGGGAAGACTCGATCCCCCGTCGATGCTCAACCTACGCGAAAGTATTCCTAATGGCTAGATCCGCTAGATCAGTTGTAAATCGCTCGTATGGTGCTAGGGTGCTGTCATGCATCTGGCTGTGGGCACGGCGATGAGTCGGGAAGGTCTCGACCGGCTCTTTGCCGACCAACCCGCGGTGATGAACACGGAGCAAGTCAGCGCCCTGCTGAGCCTGCCCCGCAGCACGGTGACGAAGTGGATCAGGGACACGACCATCCCGGCCTACAAAGTGGGCGGGACATGGTTGATCCCCCGGGACGAGCTCAAGGAGAAACTGTGGGAGGGTTCCAACCAGCGCCCCGAGGTCAGTGGGGACGACGCCGACTGACGCTGAGCGCAGCCCTGTGCGCGGCCACCGCCCTGACGGCGTCCGCCTGCAGTTCCGGTGACGCAGAGCGCGCCGGCGCTGACTCTGAAGTCCCATCCTCATCCCCCACCACTGCCTCCGCCGTTGCCTCGACGCAGGGTCCTGCCTCAGCTGCCCGGCCCGATCCGGACACGCTGTCCCACGCACCGACCACGGCCTACCCAGATCTGGACAACCCGAGCCAGTCACGATCCCCCGTGACCGAGCCCAGCTGGGACGACACCAGCCGCAAGGACGCGGCCGAGGCTGCCCGCCAGGCCCTGACGCTCTTCGCACGGCCGGAGACGGAGAAGAAGACGTGGTGGAAGGAACTCTCCCCGCGCCTATCCCCCGAAGCCCGCACCGCCTACCAGGGCGTAGACCCGGCGAACGTCACGGCCACCACAGTAACCGGCACCCCGGACGTAGACGGCACGGCGTCGTCATACCTGGCCACGGTGTCCCTCCAGGCCAACGACGGAACCTGGACGGTACTGCTCTCCCGGGAAGCCGCCGACCAGCCGTGGCAGGTGGAGCGCTTCACCCCACCCGGGGCGGACTGAGCGGTGTCCAGCGGAGGGGAAACACCGCGACACTGGCCGTGGCCCTCGGCCTGCCGGTGGTGCTACTGACGGGGCTGCTGGGCTTCACGCTCATCAGCGACGACGGCCAGGCATCCTGCAACCCGGCCGGCCCTGACGCCGCGCCGGTCCAGGCCTCAGCCGAGGTCCGGGCCATCGCCCCGGTCGCCGGCTACGACGCCGAGCAACTGGCCAACGCGGCCGCCATCGTCCAAGCCGGCTCGGCCCTGGGCATGGGGGTGCGGGACCAGACCATCGCCGTGATGACGGCCATGGGCGAATCCGGGCTCCGGGTCCTGGACCACGGTGACGGCGCCGGACCGGACTCCCGCGGACTGTTCCAGCAACGCGACAACGGGGCCTGGGGCACCCTGGCCGACCGCATGGACCCCACCGCCTCGGCCACGAACTTCTACCGCGCCCTCGCCCAGGTGCCCGAGCGGGACACCCTCGCCCCGACCCTCGCCGCCCACCGCGTCCAGGCCAACCAGGACCCCTTCCACTACGAAGCCCACTGGCCCGCCGCCGTGCAGGTCGTCCAGGCCCTCTCCGGAGCCAAGGCCGGCATCGAACTGGTCTCGGACACCGTCGGCAGCTGCACCTCCCTGCCCGGGGTCCCCGCCGCGGTCAACGCCGCCGGCTGGGTCCCACCGGTGACCACCGGGTACATCTCCAGTCCCTTCGGATGGCGAACCGACCCATTCACCCAGGAGCAGAAGTTCCACCCCGGGTCGGACTTCGCCGCAGCCTGCGGCACCCCGATCTACGCCATCAACGACGGCGTCGTCATCCACGCCGGCGGACCGGCCTTCTACATGACCGGCGGCGTGGTCGCCATCGACCACGGCGGGAACCTCATCAGCCGGGCCGGGCACATGCGCCCGGCCGACATCAGCGTGCGCGTCGGCCAGAAGGTCAAAGGCGGCGACGTCATCGGCCTGGTCGGCAACGAAGGCAACTCCACCGGATGCCACACCCACTTCGAGATCTCCGCCGGCGGCAGCAACCTCGACTCCGCGGCCTACCTCACCCAGGCCGGGGTCACCCTGCCCACACAACGCTGACACCACCAGGAGGGACCCATGACCAGCGAACCAGCAGCATGGCCGAAGCTCCGGGCCATCATCCGGGAGGACGGCACCGGTGAACTCACCATCAACGGCACCTCCCGCCCCGTGGACGGCACCGACTCCACCCAAACCCGACGCCACATCATCAACCAGGCCCACCAGCTGGCCATCCAACACGGCCGACCGGTAGCCCTCCGGGCCGCCGAGGGCGACCGCGAATACTCCCTCGTCATCGACGTCAACGGAAGCGTGGAGGAAATGCCCACAGACAACGCGCGACCCATCATCACCACACCGCCCACCCCAGCGAAGACGACCCCCACACCGCCTCGCCAGGAGAGCACCCCGATCCCCAACCTCCGGAACAGCGCGCCCGAACCTCCCCAGACATCCTCCGAGGAACTGCCCAGCCTCCCGGCCCGGGCCAGCCTGCGCGAGACCACCTTCCTGGTCCCGGACCAGACCACCGAGCCGGCCGGGAAGGGCTGGCGGGCCGCCCTGAACCGGCTCGGCCTGGCCGTCCCACCCTCCGCTGCGGAACTGGCCGAACGCGAGGACGTGCGCACCGTCTCCCAGCACTGGCCCGGCCCCCGGACCGTGGCCGTCGTCAACCGCAAGGGCGGGGCGAACAAGACCCCCACCGTCGCCCTGCTGGCGGCCGTGCTCGCCCGCTACGGGGGCGGGCCCGTGCTGGCCTGGGACAACAACGAGTCCCAGGGCACCCTGGGCTGGCGCACCGAACAAGGCCCGCACACCGCGTCCGTGCTGGACCTGGTGGACTCTTCCACCCGGTTGCTCTCCCCCGAGACCTCCACCGCCGACCTGGCCCACTTCGTCCACCACCAGCCGGCCGACAAGTACGACGTGCTGCACTCGGACGGCAACGACGAGGGCGACCACGAGGTCACCGCCGAGGAAGTCGACATCGCCCACCAGGTCGCGTCCCGGTTCTACCGGATGATCATCATGGACTCGGGCAACACCGCCCGCTCGGCGAACTGGCGGCGGATGATCGACCACACCGACCAGCTCGTCGTCCCGGTCACCGCGATGGAGGACCGGGCCGAGGCCGCCCTGCTCACCCTGCAGACCCTCGAGTCCCGCGGCGGCCACGACGCCGACCTGGCCCGAGGCGCCGTGGTCATCGTCTCCGAATCCACCGACGCCGCCCGCGGACTGGGCGGGGACGCCCTGAAGCGCGCCCGCGCCGAGGCCGCCCGCATCGCCGAGGGGTTCACCCCGCTGGTGCGCGCCGTGGTCCGGGTGCCCTACGACCCGGCCCTGGTGCGCGGGACCATCCGCTACGACGACCTGCGCCCGGGCACCCAGCGGGCCTGGCTGGGCGCCGCCGCGGCCGTGGCCCAGGGGTTCTGAGGCACCCGTGGACATCCACCTCCCCCTGCTCACGGTTGGCACAGCGACGTTCCTCGACTGCCGGGCCCCGACCGGTCACACACGTACGTTGCAGCCGGACGCCAAGAGACACGCCGAAGAGGCCAAAATTTTCTCGGGGTTTTTGCAGCAGTCCCATGTCATAGGCACCATGGAAAACAGAGGCGTTGGCGATAATGCCTCTGTTAGCGACATTGGGGATAGCGGAGGCAGAGCCCGAGGGTCATCCGGGCCGGAAAAGCGTCGAATATGCCGGTTTCCGAATCTTATGAAAGCCTCTATTGGAACCAGCGACTACATTGTCGGTGTTGTCGCTAGAAGTGGCATTGGGGCTAATAGCCGCAGGTTCCACAGGCGTCTCAATAGAGGCATTTGGACATGGGCAACTTCCCCGCCATTACTGGGATCCATGGCTGAATCCCACGGTGGTAGTTTGGCTCCTGGCGGGTTGTTACAGGCCCTGCAGATCGACCAGCCAGCGAGAAAGACAACGGACATGCCTGATGTGAAAACACGCAGCAACGCCCCCAAGGGTGAGCGCGAGTTCGTCGCCACACGCATCCCTGCGGCCGACAAACCCAAGCTTGTGGAACGAGCACGACAGGCTGGCCTGAGCGTCTCGGAGTACTTGGACCGGCTCATCGCTGAAGACCTGAAGAAGGCCGCGTGATGTCCTCCGAATAAACGAATGGGCCCGCCGTAGCGGGCCCATTGGATCCGGGTGGTTCCTGCCAGAACCATCACGGCTGTCACATCCCCCAACAACAAGTGGCCTTGCAGGGCCACCAGCCCAGGAGGTGCGGTACAGAACAGATAACCATTTGCAGGAAGCACCACCGCTCACAGTCGCCAAACCATCGGCGGTAGGTGTCCGTTGTTGTGTCCCCGGAAAGGAACACCGCCATCGTAGCGCACCCTTACTCAGCGCTGCCAGAAAAACCCATCCTTCGGCGAGCCGTGCCCAACCCCGGCCCCGCAGAGGCATGGGCAGCGCTGGCACCCTTGCTTGCTGGCCGCCCACGAGTTCGACTTTCTCGTGACGGCGGTCGGAACTATCCGCTCCGCAACGAGCGGGACCTCACACTCACCCTGCCGACGCAGCCGGCTGCTCCCCTGATATATGCCTCCGACGGCACCTGCCGCACGCTCTGCCTGGACTTCGACGCTAAGGGCCCCAACGCTGAGCGCTCGGTACTAGCCGACGTGCATACCGTCTGCGGACTACTGCACGAGTCAGGAGCCGCTTGGATTCGCGATCGTTCCCCCAGCGGAGGCCGCCACCTCTACGTGCCTCTGGCAGAGCCACTGGCCTTCCACCGTGCACGCGAGCTCGTCGAAGCGATCGCGCTCATTGCGCCCACCCTGGACCCATCCCCGCACCGCGGCATCCGTCACGGATGTATCCGCATGCCCGGCGCCGTCCACCGCTCTGGCGGACACCAGGAGCTCGAGATGCCCCTGGACCACGCCCTCGCCGTGGCCTCCCACCCCAACGGCTCCGATGCGATGGGCCGACTCTGGGATGCCCTGATCGAGCAACGCCGTCTCGTCCGTGCCGCACGCGAAGTGGAGGAGGGCACCTGGACCGAAGCCACTACCCTCTCCCATCAGGACGATGAGCGTCCACTGGAGCCGGCCAGAGTGTCCAGCATGTCCGCGGACATGCTCCGGACCGCGACCGACGGCACCTGGAACCGCAACCGGTACTGCTCTCCTTCCGAGGCCCGGCAGGCCGTTCTGGTCAGCGCCGCGGGCGCCGGACTGCAACTGGTTGATATCCAGCGACGAATCCACAGTGGCATGTGGCCTGGACTGGCCCAGTTCTACTCCCGCTACTCCCCCCACACCGCCAGTCAGCCCTGAAGCGCGACTGGGTAGAGGCCCGAAGGTACGCCACCAGCAAGTCGTCGCATACCGTCCGCAAAACCAACACAAGCCAGCTTTCTACACAGCGGGGGGGCCAACCAGACTTTCAATTCGTGCGCACCTGGCTGAACGCGTTCTCCGCTTCTGAGCTTCGCTACGGCAACGACCGGCGAGGGTTGACCAAGCGTCTCGTATTGCGGGCCGTAGCCGAGGCGTGCATGAAGTCAGGCAGCCGCCTCGTCTCCTTCGGAGTCCGCTCCTTGGCCGTTGCCGTGGGGACTGATGCGGGCACAGTGTCCAGACACTTGAAAGAGCTCACAGCCATGGCCGCTCCCCTGCTCCGCCTCGTCCGGCGTGGCCGAGGGACGGAGGCAGACGCCTACGAGCTGGTCATTCCGGACCACCTGCAACATGCTGCCGAGAGCCGCTCTTGGAGGCCAGGCAAAATCCACGCTTTACGGCCTGTCTTCCGTGCATTGGGAGTGCCTGAAGCGCTCGTGTTTGAGGAGCTAGAGCGCGCTGGAAACCCAATGCCGGTGAAGACTCTGGTCCTGCAGACCGGGCTTTCCCGTTCCGCGGTCAATGATGCGCTGGCCGTACTGGCGTCCTGGCGTTTGGTTACCGGTATCCATGGTGTCTGGAGTGTGGTGGCTAACGCAGATTTAGACGAACTGGCCGAGCACCTTGGGATGGCCGAGGAGGTTGCCGCCCAAGTATCCCGTTACCGCGCGGAGCGCGCCGAATGGCACGCGTGGTTGCAGGCTCGAGCGGTGGCGCAGTCGGCCGGGTACCTTGATGATTTACAGTTTGGGTCGTTGCTCTGGGAGTTAGCCGAGCCGCCGGATGAGACCGTCGTACTAATACGCTGATCCCTGGTCGCCGCTCGCCACTCCCCCACTAGAGTGTCGCGTTCCTACACCTAGTACCGGGTGACGACGAAAACAAAAAGACTCTATTGCCGATAATGCAGGCCTTGTCTCCAGGGGCGATATTAGAGGCATTCTGGGCGGTCATTGCTGGCAGCGGCCTCAAAACTGGTGTTATCGCCCATCGCTCTTCTGGAGACAACAGAGGCATTTAGCACTGCATCAACGGGAGGTAATGCCTCTATTGACGGGCTGCGGGCAAGGAATGACCACCCCGGAGGTAAAGGCCTCCATTTTGGACCATATCGGCTATAGACAACAGAGGCATTGAAGCGACCGCAGACAGCTCGGAAGAAATGCCAGCAGTGTCACTATTGTCTCCAGTATCAGTTCTGGTCTCCCGCGGTGTTCTTGCAAAGCCAGCAATAGAGGCAATATTTTGCGCCGTGAATAGCTCCGATTGCTAGCAGCCACGGAGTCAGTGGCGAGGCAAGCCCCGAGGATAGTAGAGGCAATTAAACGAAAGGACACCGTCCTGTAGGGAACCCCGCATGCTTGCCGGCATTAGGGCAAGTAAGACGGCTTTTATGCCTCTAATATGCCTAATGGAGGTATTTATAGCTGATCCCTGAGCGGTTAGACGCAATAGAGGCACTCGTACTCGGGGACCTTATAGAGGTATTAACTTTCATCCGTATCACCGGCATTGTCGCCCCCATCCCCAATGGAGGTATTACCGGCAATATCTATAATGCCGGTAATACCTCCATTGCCTGCCTGTTACAAGCTCGGCGTGTCAGGGCGTGGGTAAGGGAAGCGCGGCATAGTGTTGTCAGCATCAGAACCCCCGTGGGGGAGTGGAGATGAGCCCTGCCAGGCTCCCGCTCAGCCCCGGGCAGCAAACCATTCGCGATTTGTCATACCCCGGAGATCCATGACTGAAGTTAAGGCCGAGATGCCGCCGAAGGTGTTGGCTGTGGCCAACCAGAAGGGCGGGGTCGGAAAGACCACCGTGACGGTGGGACTGGCAGAAATCTACGCCCTACACCAAGGACGAAAAGTCCTGGTCGTCGACGCTGATCCCCAGCGCAACACCACTTCCGCGTTGGGCGTCACGGATCCCGAGTTCACCCTGAATGACGTGCTCTACGGTGACCCGGACAATAACCAACGCATTCATCCTGGCTCGGCCGCGGACGCCATCGTGCCGGCCGGCATTGCCTGGCAGGCCGGGATCGGTACGCTTGACGTCATAGCCGCGGAGCGCAACTTGGCTATACGAGAGCGGGACTCAATGATCGCCCGCGAGGCCCGTCTCCGAACTGCCCTACGCGGTGTGGCCGAGGAATACGACGTCATCCTGATCGACTGCCCTCCATCACTGGGCATGCTCACCGTCAACGCACTCACCGCCGCCAATTACGCTGTGCTCGTCACCGAGCCCAGGGTGTCCTCCTTTGAAGGGCTCCTGGAGATCGCCCGCACCATGGTCGAGGTGGGGGAGGCATTCAACGAGAACCTCGGCATCGCCGGGATTGTTGTGAACAAGACCCGCAAAGGCCGTGTGGACCAAGAATCCTGGATGCGTCGCATGGTGGATGAGTACGGAGACCTCCTGATCGAGCCGGCTCTTCCGGATCGGGAGGCCTTCGCCAAGGCCCACGCCGAATCCCGGCCGCTGGTGTCCTTCGGTCCCTCAGTACAGGGCAGCCTCGATCCGCTGGAGCGGATCGCGAACAAGGTGTGGCAGGGGGCTGAACTGTGAGCACCGAGAATTCCCGGCGGGGGAGCGGAGTCGAGGGCGGCGCCTTGCTCCGTGGACTAAAGAAGGCTCCCAAAACATCCGTGGTCAGCGAGCTGGGCGGTCTCCCCCCGGCACCCGCTCCGGCCGCCGAGCCAGAAGAATTTAGGCAAGAGAAGCCCCAGACTGAACCGGGCGCGCAGCCAATACGGCGCGGACCGGACCCCGAGCCCGTCCGCCAGGTGGTCCCCGAACCGACTCCCCAGGTCAACCCTGCCGCGAAGCAGAGCAAACCGGCCAAGCCCAAACGCGAGAAGATCAGCTACTACCAGGACTCGGAGGACGCGTACCGCATCCGCGCGGCCCATGTGAACACCATCGCCCGGACTGGCTACAGGTCGCTGTCCGACTTCATCGCCAGCGCCGTGATGAAGGAGTGTGCCCGGTTGGAGGCCGCCTACAACGACGGCGAACCGTTCGCCACCGGCGGGGACCTGGTGAAGCGAGGTCGGCCGCAGCGCCTTGAGGACACAGACGACCGCTAATAGAGGATCGTGCTGCCAGAACGGCCACGGCTACGACCGTTGAATCAAGAATCCCGTTCGATCCAGCAACGTTCGCCGCGGGTACGTCCGGGGAACTAGATTGCCTGGTCTCAGGGACGGATAGCAGTGCAGTTCGCAGTTGAGTCCCGCATAGTGGATGCTCCTATCGGTGTCTAGAGGTTGCGAGGTGCGAGGCTCCTTGTTCAGGGCTTGGTCAGGTGCCGGTAGATGGTGGGGCGGGTGACACCGAATTCCCGGGCGATCTGCTCGACGGTGTGGGCGCGTTTGCCCTCCGCGTCGGTTTCCTCGTACATTTCGCGGGCCAGTTGGACCTGGCGCGGGCCGAGCTTGGGTTTCTGCCCGCCGGTGCGCCCACGGGCCCGGGCAGCGGCCAGCCCGTCGCGGGTCCGTTCGGACATCAAGGCGTGTTCGAACTCGGCGATCGAACCGATGATCTGGAAGAACATCCGCCCCAGGGCGGTGGAGGTGTCGATGCCCTGGTCCAGGACCACTAGGTCCACGCCGCGTTCCTGCAGCGTCTTGGACAACTCGATGAGGTTCTCCAGCGAACGTCCGAGCCGGTCCAGCTTGGTGACCACGAGCTGGTCCCCGGGCCGATTGGCCGAGAGCAATGCTTTGTCGAGTTCGGGCCGGCGGGCGAGCTTGCCCGAGGCGGTATCGAGGAACACCTGCTCGCAGCCGGCCGCGACCAACGCGTCGTGCTGGGCCTCGGGGTGCTGGTCGCGGGTGGAGACACGCCCGTATCCGATTCGCATCCCCAAAACGTATCACCACCAGGGTGGGCGTTACATTGCCGCGTACACGGCAAGCGTTACAGGATGCGCCGCTGGATCACGCGGCTTCCCAGTGAACGTAGGGAGTGTCTCGCGAACGATCGTTTCCGCAACAGCCGCTCCCGAGTGCGACCGGAACGCCGTGGAAGGCCTCCCGCTGCGCGGCCAGCGTTGGTTGCGGGACACTCGGGGTGGTCATGGGGAAGTTGATCGGGTATGCGCGGGTCTCCACTCGCCGGCAGGACGCCGACCGGCAGGTCGAGGACCTGCTGGCGGCCGGCGTGCGGGGTGATGACGTGTACGTGGACCATGGGATGTCCGGTGCCCGGGCCTCCTGGCCGAAGTTCGACCAGGCGGTGACCGCCCTCCAGGACGGGGACACCCTGGTGATCACCACCCTGGACCGGTTGGGGCGATCCACGCCGAACATGCTGGCCTTCGCCGAGATGCTCCGGAACCGGGGAGCGGGGCTGCGGGTGTTGAACCTGGGCGGGGGAGAGGTGGCCACGCACATCCCGATGGGCTCGATGGTCTTCACGGTGATGGCGGCTCTGGCGCAGATGGAGTGGAGATCAGCGCGAACGCATCACCGACTCCGTCGCTAAGCGCCGGGCGGCGGGCCAGGACCTGGGCGGCCGCCGGCAGACCTTCACCGACTCCCAGATCCGCAGCGGCGCCCACCTGGTCGAGTCCGGCCAGCCCGCGGGCCAATTAGGTCGAGGATTGGGGCCGTCAAGCTTTCCTCACCTTCCCTCGGGGTTGCGCTATTTGAGGTTAGTTGGCGGCATTAATAAGTGACCGAACGCCTGCAACCGGTGCCAGCAACCGGCCCGAAGGGTCGACGGAGCAGTTTTCTGAGACTAGGGCGTAGGTCGCGGCGTTCTTGTTCCCCACACCCCGACCGCTGGTGATTGTGCTCTCCAGCTCCGTGTTCCACTCAGGCCAGTCGTCGTCGATGACGCTTTCCAACGTGTCGGATATTGCCAGCAGCTCCGGCGAAACCAGTCCCTCGGGATAGTCCTCCTCCTCCACGTCGAAGTACCTCAAAATCGCCCGGTTGTCGTTCTTATGTTGTTGAACTGCATTACGGATATCTCTTGTAGATTTATTTTTCTTCTCCATGCGGCTGGCACAGCCGGAGTCGTTGTCAAAGACGGTTAACGTTGGAATTCCCAATTCGCTCAAAATGGCGTGTGGGATATAGAGGTGGTCCTTTCCTTGAGCGGCTGCCACGGAGATGCCGTCAATGGCTAGGTGCCGATCTCGCGATGCGATGCCCTCGAATACCGCTTTATCCCCGTCTCCCTCTACGAGCAACACGGCGTCCGCGAATAGGGCCTCGGACAGGTGTTGGGTGCAGACGAGATCCCATCTTGCGGTGATCACCTTCGCATCGACGTAGCCGTCCAGCTTCTTGGCCACGGCCTCGACAGTGGCCCGTGTGATTGTGACCTCGGCGTGGCTGTCGGGATCTGAGGAGGTTCTACGGACCCGCCGGATTTGGTCAAAGTATCGTGCGTCAATGAAGTAGGGAGAATGGGTGGCGTAGGAGATCTGCAGCCCATTAGAAGAAGCCGCGGCGAGCGATCGTAGGACGCTAGAGAATGCTCGTGCCTGAGTCGGATGCTGAAAGAGCTCCGGTTCCTCAATGGCCAGACAAATGACGCTTTCGGGGGATTCTTTTGTGCCCCGGTTGGCGAGCATTTTCAGGCTTGAAATCAGGAGGGCTCGTTGGAAGCCGTGACCTTGTCGGTCCACATCTGTCTCTGTCAGTTGATCAACGACGCTGACGCGAATCTTCGATGCCTGGGGTTTCAGCTCAGGTTGTTCCGGCAGCAACCGGATCTTACGACCGGTGGTGAACGCCGCAATCTCCTCACTGAGATCTGTTGC
The DNA here is from genome assembly GCF_005877055.1 of Citricoccus sp. SGAir0253. Lineage (NCBI taxonomy): Bacteria > Bacillati > Actinomycetota > Actinomycetes > Micrococcales > Micrococcaceae > Citricoccus > Citricoccus sp. SGAir0253. Next base: position 54,027 of record NZ_CP039426.1, read on the forward strand.
CAGGTCAGTTAGCTGCGAGGTGAGGTGTTTAGCGGCGATTTCGGTGCGTTTCGTTGCCACTTCTTCCGCAAGCGACAAGAAAGCCGCGTCGGCGTTGGTTCGGTCGACCGTCTTTTCCAGGATGCGGCTAATGATCGTGCCCTTGCTGTCCACGCTCTCTTCGTGAGCGCGCAAATCAGCCGTGACCAGAACGAAGTCGAAGATGCCGGAGAGGACGTTCCGTCCGTTGAAACCGAAAAGATGGTTCCCGCCCGACTCCGATTCCTGGAGCTGGTCGGAGTGCTCTCTTTCCCACTCTTCCATGGCCGCCTCGGTCTTCGGGGCGGAGGACCATTTGGGGAGGTTGAGGCCTGGGTGAGATTCCAGGACCTTTGCCCATGCGGTCTTCATGTCCGATGCCGAGGAGGCGCTTCGAACCTCCTCGAAAGGCAGGAACACAAAAGCATTCCCCGTCATCTTGTCTTCCCCTGGCGTCCAGGTGCGCCAGGCGGTGAAGGTCTCGGCGGACGCCGGTGCATACTTCTCACCGAGAGCCTCCCGGTCCGTGGCGGTCAGACCGTCAAACGTCACTCGTACCCGGACCTTTAACTCAGCACTGCCAGACCATACATCCCGTTCATCAAGCGAGCCGCCATTGAAGAACCAATTCAGAGCTCGAAGCACTGAGCTTTTGCCGGCGCCATTGGGACCGATGAATGTGGTGATGGCGTCGAAATCAATCTCCACGCTATTGAGGCACCGAAAATTTTCAATGCCGACAGATTGGATACGCAAAAGTCCTCGCTAGATCAGTGACCAGTTGGGTGATTGCCTCAGAGCCTGCCCCCGCATGAAGGATTCCGGCTGGCGACACGGGCTTGCCTCAATAAGCGCAGCAGCCAAGCCCGCTGCACTGCGATAGTGGCTTAGTCGATTAACCGGGGGTGCTCTGTCAGATCAACAGGGCTGGAATCTCTCTTGATCGTCTTCGGGACCTTTCGTTCTGCTGCGGATGGGGCCGGGAGATCGGATGCAGCAATGAGCGGCCCGGAGAGGACCTGTACCAGCAGGTCTGCCTGGTCAGCGTATTTGTCGACAGTCGCGGTCAAGACCCGTAGGAGGTCGAGCAACTCGTCGTTCCATTCGTCTTCCCATTCGGTAGGACGGATCCTGTCGAGGGGCTTGGCAGCCTTGCCGGCGGCCTTCCCGATCCCCTTGCGAGTTCGGGCGCCCAACCACTTGTCGAGGACATTCATCCCTGACACCTCGAAGTGGCGGACTGCGGGAATCACGCCTCCCACGACTCCGTCCCCGACATGAAGCTGGTGTGCGTTCGCGTCGTATTGCACGGCTTTCATGTCTTCGGGGATGGCCGTGACTGGTTCGAGCCAGACCAGACCATCACGGCGCGGCACGCGCCCGTGTGGGCGGTCCTCGGTGGTAAAGCGCGTCCCGAAAGTCTGGAGCCAGAGAAGCTCTCGGCCTAGGTCGACGGCTCGGGAGAATAACTGTGGATCGTTGGTGATCGGGACGTGAACGGGGTCGTTCTCGAGCTGGTCGTGGAACGTCTCGGTGTACCCCGGATGGGCTAAGACGGCGTAGCAGTAGGCCAGTAGGTCTTCTGGACTTATGGGGTCGCCGAGTGCCTCTGCAAGTTTGGCCAGCAGCCCGGCGGTGATGTTCGCTTGGCTGCACTCCGCGTCCCGGTAGAGAGGGATAACGTCCTTGCCTCCGAAAGAGCCTCGGAAATAGTGCAGGTCGGGGATGCCGACCGAAACCGTTGCTGCTGGGCCGTTGCTGATACGAGCCGTCCAAGGCGACACCAGGAAGATCTGCTGGTCCGACAGCCCCTGCCACAGTGCCGGTCGTTCAAGGTTGGCTAGGCGCGGATCATCGAAGGTCCACTGCTGGTCGAAAGACCGCCACCCCATCCGCACGATTGTCTGGGCCGTCGCCCCCGCGGGTAACTCGGCCAATGGTGGCAGGGAGCCGACCTTCGTATGGATATCTCTTCCGGAGTGTCCGTCTACAAATTTTTCGGCCCGCGTATCAGCACTTTCATCGACAAGAAGCTCTGTCCACCGCCGCTTCAAGACGTCGCGGGAAGGTGCGACGGGCCAGGTGCGGTTGTACTTGATTCCGGGCTGCTGCCAGGGGAACAGATCGACCAGCGATGGCATGGCTGACCACTGATTGTCTGTGGCCACAGGGATGAACCGCTCACCGTTGGGTGCGTCGAACTCGGTCCAACCGTCTGTGGGATCGAGGCGGTCGATCTTATCGAGTTGGTCGAACTTTTCCTGGCGTGACCCCCGGAATCGACGGTAGAAGATCTTTGCGGTTCGGCTGGCTTTGCCGGACTTGACGAGGGTAACGATAGCCACCGGGGACTGGATGTCGAACACGTTGTCTTCCTTGCGGGCGCCGCGTCCTTCGCCACCGAGGTCCATCACCCAGATTTCACTGGCGGTCTCAACGGCCAGTTTGCGCAGACCTAGGAATGCTGGCCCGTCCAGCCAGGAGGAAGCGGTGATGAAAGAGACGACGGCCTTCTCCTGCGGGTCCTGCTGGAAAGCCTTCCAGATGGCCCAGCGCCAGAAGTAGACGTACATGTTGTACAGCGACGCTTGGGCGGAGAAGATGACGCCAGCATCCTGTGCCGGCTTGATCACGTCGTCGAACAACGGGGCTTTGCCGTCCTCGCGGTGGACGACCCACCCCCCGCTCTCCGAAGTGACCCGGTCATAGGGGGGATTGCCAATGGCCACAGTGATCTGCTGCTCGGCCTTGATTTTCCTGGCTTGTTCGGCCGCCTCGGCGAGGACCTTGGCATCACCGAACAGGCCAGGGCTGGCCGGCGTGTGTGGGTCTTCCAGGGTGTCGGTGAGATACACACCGATCTCATCTGCCTGGAACGCCTGTCCCTGGGCCTCGGCCAGCCTCTGCCCAACGCGCAGGTGAGCGACGGAGTACGGGCCGGGCAGAAGCTCGAAGGCGAGGACATTCTTGGTCAGGTTCTTGGCGACCTGGCGGGCGCCAGCCGGGCCGCGTTCCTCGAACGCGGTTTCCACAGCCTGGTCGATCACTGCCAGCGGGTACGTCCCCGAACCAGTAGCCGGGTCGAGGGTCACCACGGACTTTGAGCCGAAACCCAGCGTCTGGCCGAACCGATTGCGCAACAGGTGGTCGACGATCCTCACCTGGCACTGCACCACGCTCATCGGGGTGTAGTAAACACCAGCCTGCTTGCGCGCTTCGGGATCGTACTTGGCCAGGAAGTCCTCGTAGAACCACAGCCATGGTTCACCGCGGGAGTCCTTGGAGGACTGGATGGCTGGCACATCGAGGCTGGAAATCAGCCGAACGATCGCCCCCAGTTCCGGGCCGATGTACTCGGTGAGCTTCGGGATGCCGATGATCGGCCCCAGCGCCGCGGCCAGCACATTGCGATGGGCGGTAGCCAGGGCGTCCTTGGCCTCTTCCAAGGTCACCGTCCCGTCGCTGTTGCGGTCCGCCTGACCCGACAGGCCCGCGATGGCCATCGCGTATGCAATGACTTGCGCGACGTCACTGGAGAACTGCGTTGACGACGTGGTCTGGTGGACCGTGCCGTCCCAGGCGGCCTTGGCGTCCAAGACGGCCTGCACCTTGTGCTCCAGGCCCTCGTCCAGCCGGATGCGGATGAACCGGGCCAAAGGCGCCAGGCGGTCGGCCAACTGGCTGACCCGCCTGATCGGGCTCACCTTAGCCAGGACAAATTTCTGCAGGAGATCGAGTAGCTGCTGGTGATCCCATGATTCAGGAGATTCGAATGGCAGCTCACATTCAGCAGTCGGCGCGCCGGCAATGTACAGGATGGCGCGCTCACCATTGGTGACAATCAGGGAGTCGAGCTGGGCGAGCAACTCCCACTGGCCTTTTTCTCGTCCTCGCCACTTCTCCCCGATAAGAGTGTGCCCGGGAGCTTTCAGCTCTATCCATCCGCAGGGCTTTCCGTCGATGGTGGCCGCGAAATCCGGTCTCACGCCGTCCAGTTGGGCCTCACGGATCAGACTCAGGGTGCCCAGCCCATTCTCTGCGGCGAAGGCCTTGAAGAAGGTGGCCAGAGGGATCGTGAGCTGGGCCTCGGGTTCGGCCGCAATGCTGTAGCTGGTGGCACTTTGGACGTCCGCGGAGTAAGCCTGCGCCAAATTAGAAATTGCCAGTTGATCCATGCCCTGTGATGCCCCCGTGCTCTGCCATAAGGTTCCAAGTCAGCTTAGAGGGCCAGGTCAGCTTTGCTTGTCCGGTCAGGCTTGTCTCGGGCATCGGGCACATAACCACAGACCTGTCCGCTGAGCATTCAGGGAGCATGGATAGACCCGGCACGCCCTCTCTTCCCAGCCGCCCCACTCCGGAGGTACTTTGAGATCCGCGCAGAGGCTCTGCGCGGATCCTGACATAGGAGCAGAACCGGACATATGAAAACAATCCGATATTTCAGTCCATCGTTGCGCGGGATAAACCTGCGCAAGATGGTATTGAAAGGATTGTCATATGAAAAGTCCGGAGTCCTTTTTCCCTCCGCCTGAAGGCTCGTTCATCGAGGCCCTTCGCCTCGCGACCGTCTACATGGAGTTCTTGGTAGCTCTCTTTAGGCTGATCCAGACGCTTTTCCTCTAATACCCCATGGGAGGCCTCCACTACGGAGGCCTCCCATTTATCCGAAGAGCACGCGAGGTGCCATACGCCGAGCCCGCGCTCGTCCCGGTCATGGATGAGGTTCAGGGTATCCCTCACGGTGCGCCCCAGCCGGCTCAGGGTGTGCACGACGATGACACCCCCTCCCGGGCCTGGTCTAGGGCGGCGTGCAATCCGGGGTGGTGGGTATTGGCCCAGGATTCTTGTCGATGTAGATCCGACCGGCCACGATCCCTTCCTTGCGCAGAGCATCGATCTGCCGATCCAAATCTTGTTTTGTACTCGACACCCGCGCTTACCGCCCCAAGGGCACAACGTATCGAAAGTCGGCTCTGTACGAGTCTGGTGGGATGACGTTTCGGGTTTAGTTCTGGAACGAAATTCCATGGCGTGTCGTCGTCCTAGGTCCCTGCCTTGGGGAGCGTTCCAGTTCCAATGAACTGGGACGGTCGCTGCCGATCAAAAGTCGGCGGCACGGAAGTCAGGAGTCGCCCGCGGACTTTGACGCCGGGAAGCCTGCCCAAGGGTGTTCCGTATGGCGCACCGTCGCGGGACGGGCCACCGGACGGGTCCTACGGGATCATGCCCGAGGCGTGCTTGAGCGTACCCAGGCCAAAGACGGGGGTGTTCGGTGGGGGTTCCTCCTATTGGAGTACAGCCGTTAGGTGGATCTGACCATCCACTGAGTCGTGCGGTTCAGAGCGCGCCACGGCATGGCTGGCGAGAGGGTTGCCTGCGCCTCATAGGAGCGGTTCAGTGGTCTTCCCGCCGTCGGTGGTACGGAGCACGCCCGAGCCGATGACCATCAGCGCTTCAACCTGGCTGCCGTCGGCGGGCCCTGCTCCCAGTGCGGACACCGTGCCGACGGGCTGTTCGCTGGACGTCCACGTGTCCCCCGCGTCGGGGCTGGTCAGCAGGTACCCGTTGGTGCTGGCGCCCACGACAGTGGTGTCGTCGGCCCAGGCGACCAGTTGCACTAGGTGAGGGGTCTCCAGGGTGGTCCAGGTGGCGCCGTGGTCGGTGGAGCGCAGCATTCCGGCTTCCGTGGTGGCCAGCACGGTCCCGGTCTGCGGGGAGATCGCCAGGGCTGCCGGGGCGGCGGGGATCGCCCGGTCCTGCCAGGTGCGGCCGTCCGCGCTGAAGCGCAGTTGGCCGTCGAAGCCCAGGATGCCGTGGGGGCCGGCGGCCAGCGCGTGGAAGTCCGATGATCCTCCTCGGGACAGGACCGTCCAGTTCTGCCCGCCGTCGGTGGACTCGGCCAGGCCGAGCGGTTCGGGCAGGTCCGTGCCGGGCGCTGGGTGCCCGGAGGCGAGGTAGCGGCCCTCGGGGGTCTGGGAGAAGCCCATGAGGTCCACGACCGGGCCGACCTGGGTCAGCTGCTGATCCTGGAGGCGGAACAGTCCCTGGTGGGTGGCCAGCAGCACGTGTCCTGACCGGGAGTCCCGGGTGATGGCGTGGACATGGGTAATGGCCGTCCCGGCGCTGGGGGAGCCAGTGCCGGCCGCCGGGGAGGCGGTGGTGGAGCTCGGGGAGGCGCAGGAGCTCAGGGCGCCAGCGCCCAGGAGCGTCAGTGCGCCAGTCAGCACGGCTCTGCGGTTCAACGAGATCATGGATCCTTTCCGCCCCGGCGAACGCCTCAGGGCCACCTGCCATTATCGGCCCCCCGGCCACGGACTCCTCGCGGTGTGCTTTGAAGATTCGATGAAGCTTCCCTCCCACGCGGCCGGGGATGGCGGCCGTGGGCCCGAAGGGGGCGAGACTGCAGGCATGGAGTGCCCCAGCTGCCCGTCACCGGGCTGGCCCCTGTGGTTCGTCAAGGCCCTCGCGCAACGCCCCGTGGAGCACCCCGCCGCCGGGGGCGGCGCGTGGAGTCCCGGATCGGGCAGCGCGCCGAGGGGGCGATGCCGGTTCATCGGTAGCGAACGCCTGCGCCCGAATACTTGCAAGGTACCCCGGGGGGGTATATACCGGGGGTGGAGATGTTGTCCTGCATCGCCTGTTTCAGCTCAAGGAGACCGCCATGATCGAACCCACCCGCGCCCCCCTGCCGATGGCCACCAGTGGTTGCTCGTGCTGCTCCCCGGCCGGCGAGGCCGCGGCTCCTCTCGGGCAGGAGACCACTGGTATGGCCCGGTCGCCCCAGGGCGCCACGACGTATCAGGTCGAGGGCATGACCTGCGGGCACTGCGTGGGCACGGTCGCCGATGCGGTGAGCGGCGTGGACGGAGTCGAGGACGTCCGGGTTGACCTCGTCGCCGGCGGCGCCTCCATGGTGGCCGTCACCGGTCCGGCCCCGGCGGCTGCCGTGCAGGCGGCCATCGAGGCGGCCGGGTACCGCGTCCTGCCGTCCTGACCAGTCCCATCGACGTCGGCGCCGTGCCGCCAAGGAGAAGGAATGCCATGAACGCCTCGCACCACCACGATCATCCGGTCGGCCATTCCGCCGAGCCCGCTCATCCGGACGCCGATACCCATGGCCAGGCCATGCCGACGGGCCACGTGCATTCGGCCGTGGATGAGGACCACCAGGTCCACAGCCATGGCCAGCACGCCGGGCACAGCACGGCCATGTTCAAGCACCGCTTCTGGGCCTCGCTGGTGCTGTCAGTCCCGGTGGTGGTCTTCAGCCCGATGGCCGCCCACCTGTTGGGCTACCACCTGCCCGAGTTCCCCGGGTCGGCGTGGATCGCCCCGGTGCTGGGCACGGTGATCTTCGTCTACGGCGGGGCCCCGTTCCTGAAGGGCGGCTTGACCGAGCTGCGCTCCCGCCAGCCGGGGATGATGCTGCTGATCGCCCTGGCCATCACCGTGGCCTTCGTCGCGTCCTGGGTCACCACCTTAGGTCTGGGCGGGTTCAACCTGGACTTCTGGTGGGAACTGGCCCTGCTGGTGACCATCATGCTGCTGGGGCACTGGCTGGAGATGCGCGCCCTGGGGGCGGCGTCCTCGGCTTTGGACGCCTTGGCCGCGCTGCTGCCGGACGAGGCCGAGAAGGTCGTGGACGGGGATACCGTCACCGTGCCGATCGCCGAGTTGGCCGTGGGCGATGTGGTGCTGGTGCGGGCCGGGGCGCGGGTCCCGGCCGACGGGACCATCCTGGCCGGGACCGCGGAGTTCGACGAGGCGATGATCACCGGGGAGTCCCAGCCGGTGCTGCGCCAGGCCGGGGACACGGTGGTGGCCGGCACGGTCGCCACCGACAACACCGTGCGGGTGGAAGTGGCCGCCATCGGCGCCGACACGACCCTGGCCGGCATCCAGCGGATGGTGGCCGACGCCCAGGAGTCCTCCTCCCGGGCCCAGGCGCTGGCGGACCGGGCCGCGGCCCTGCTGTTCTGGTTCGCCCTGGTCGCCGGCATCCTCACCGCGATCGCCTGGACGTGGCTGGGCAGCCCGGACGATGCGGTGACCCGGACGGTGACCGTGCTGGTCATCGCCTGCCCCCACGCGCTGGGCCTGGCGATCCCGCTGGTCATCGCCCTGTCCACCGAGCGCGCGGCGAAGGCCGGGGTGCTGATCAAGGACCGGTTGGCCCTGGAGCGGATGCGCACCATCGACGTCGTGCTCTTCGACAAGACCGGCACCCTGACCGAGGGCGCCCACGCCGTCACCGCGGTCACGACCATGCCCGACGTCTCCGAGGCCGAGCTGCTGGCCTACGCGGCTGCGGCCGAGGCCGACAGCGAGCACCCCGTGGCCCGAGCCATCGTCACCGCCGCCGCCGAGCACCCGGAGGCCGCCCGGATGCCCAAGCACGGGACGGACTTCAGCGCCGCCATGGGCCGGGGGGTGCGCGCCACCGTGGACGGGGCCGAGGTCCTCGTTGGCGGGCCGAACATGCTGCGCGAGCTCGCCCTGGACACCCCGGAGCAGATCATCGGGACCACCCGGGCCTGGGTCGACCGCGGGGCCGGGGTGCTGCACGTGGTCCGGGACGGCTCCGTCATCGGCGCGGTGGCCGTGGAGGACAAGGTCCGCCCGGAGTCCCGGGCCGCCGTGGCCGCCCTGCACGCCCGCGGGGTGAAGGTCGCGATGATCACCGGGGACGCCCGCCAGGTCGCCGAGGCCGTGGGCGCGGACCTGGGCATCGACGAGGTCTTCGCCGAGGTGCTCCCGCAGGACAAGGACACCAAGGTCAATGACCTGCAGTCCCGCGGGCTGAGCGTGGCCATGGTCGGCGACGGCGTCAACGACGCGCCCGCCCTGGCCCGCGCCGAGGTCGGCATCGCCATCGGCGCCGGCACCGACGTGGCCATGGAGTCCGCCGGCGTGGTGCTGGCCGGCAATGACCCGCGGGCCGTCCTGTCCATGATCGAGCTCTCCCACGCCAGCTACCGCAAGATGATCCAGAACCTGGTCTGGGCCGCCGGTTACAACATCCTCTCCGTCCCGCTGGCCGCCGGGGTGCTCGCCCCCATCGGGTTCGTGCTCTCCCCGGCGGTCGGGGCGATCCTCATGTCCGCCTCCACCATCGTGGTCGCCCTCAACGCCCAGCTACTGCGCCGGACCGACCTGGATCCGGCCCATCTGGCGCCCACCACCCCCGAGGACCGGCGCCCGGCGAGACGCGCCGCGCCGGTGGCCACCCACTGAACCGAAAACCGACACCCCAAGGAAAGGCAACTGCATGAAGCACACCACCACCCTGAGCGCCCTGGCCCTGGCCGCAGCACTGGCCCTGACCGCCTGTGGCAACACCGAGGGCGGCGGTGACGGCGGCACCGAGACCCCGCCCGCGCCGGCCGCCACCACCTCGACCCCGGCCGCCACGACGGCGGAGGCCTCACCCACCGCCACGGACACCGCCATCGGCACCACTGAGGAGATCTCCGCCGAGCACAACGACAAGGACATCATGTTCGCCCAGATGATGATCCCCCACCACCAGCAGGCCGTTCAGATGAGCGAGATGCTGCTGGCCAAGGAGGACATCCCGGCCGACGTGGCGGACTTCGCGCAGGAGGTCATCGACGCCCAGGGTCCGGAGATCGAGCGCATGGACGCGATGCTCGCCGCCTGGGGCGAAGAAGCCGTGGGCATGGAGGACATGGGCAGCATGGACGACGGTTCCGGACAGGGCATGAGCGGGATGATGTCCGAGGAGGACATGATGGCCCTGGATAAGGCCAAGGGCACCGAGGCCGCCCGCCTCTACCTGGAGCAGATGACAGCCCACCACGAGGGCGCCGTCGAGATGGCCCAGGAGCAGCTCGACGCCGGCCAGAACCCGCAGGCCAAGCAGCTGGCCCAGCAGGTCGTCGACGCCCAGAAGGCAGAGATCGAGGAGATGGGCACGATGCTCCAGGACCTGCCCGCCTCCTGACCTGGACTCCCCGGCCGAGGGCGGAGGGCCCATCCGATGGGGGCCCTCCGCTCCTGTCCACGGGTGCGGTAAGCCACCACCCTGGCGCCAGGACTTGGCGTTCCAACGAGTTGGGGCGAGCTCCGTTCCCACCGCAAGCCCTGGATGTTGGTCCGGGCAGGGAAGTTCTGGCCCTTGCGAAGAAACACAGGCGGGGAAACACTAGGGGCAGCGGCGGTGGGAGAGCCGCCAGGGCGGTGTCCATGAGCGGGAACGATGTGTTCAGGTAGCCGTAACCAGCGAACTTGCCCAGGACGGCGCGGCCGCCGTGTTCCTCGGGCGGGAGCGGAGACTGACCTGCTCCTTGTTGGCTCGGGCGGCCTGGGCGGATTCACCGGGTTGTTGCTCGAATCGGTGTCCACACCGTGGGTTCATCGTTCTCCCTGCGCGGTCTTGGTCGTCCAAACACGGCGCGGCACGAGGGAATGAGCCGTCTCGTCAGTTCTCCCACACGCAAACTACCCGGAAGCAGAGTCCGTGACGGCTGACCACTCTTCCCACCATAGTCAGGCTCCCGGTGACCGGCTGGGCTCTTCAGGACACGGCCTCCGGGGCAGACTCCAAGCGTTGTGGCATGCGCTGGCCGGGGCGGTCGGTCTGATCATGGGGCTCCTGCCGCACGTCCTGCACCACATTGGGTTGCTCGCTGGGACCGCGCTGGTCGCTGGGTCGGGTGGCACCGCATTGTTCGGTGCGCTGGGACTCTTGGCCTCCATCCCGATGCTGGTCCGGCTCTACCGACGGTTCGGCAGCTGGGTGGCGCCGGCCCTTGGACTGTTGGTCTTCGCCGTGATGTTCTCCCTGTCCGCGTTCGTCATTGGGCCGGCCATCAGTGGCTCCGGAGCAGAGGTCGACCCTGGTCCCGCGCCCACCGTGGACCATACCGATGACCACACCGGCCCTGGACACTGACCTTCCCGTCAGGCGAGGAATTCGGAAGCCGGAGCTACCTTCGCCTTCTTGCCGGAGGGTGGACGTCTAGACGACCCTTCTATTGTTCAGGTCAAGAGGGTCTGCAGCTTCCTGAACAGTTGACGGGCGATGAATCGTTTGAGGCAGCGGCGGACTTCCCTGCGAGTCTTGCCCTCGGCGGTGCGCCGCTGAACGTAATCCTGGGTCTGCGGGTCGAACATCATCCGCGTCCTGGCGATCGTGTGCAGCGCCCGGTTCAGTTGCCGATCGCCGTGTCGGTTGAGCCGGTGCCGGACGTTGTTGCCGGAGGAAGCCGGGATCGGATTCACCCCGGCCAGCGCGGCGAAGGCAGCCTCCGAGCGGATGCGCCCATGGTGTGAGTAGGACACGATCACCTGCGCGGCGGTCACCGGTCCGAGCCCTGGCAGGTCCATGAGGCCCGGGGCCATCGTGTCCACGACCTCCGCGAGCTGTTCCCTGTTCTGTGTCAGGAGGGCCTGGAAGTCGTGGATGGCGCTGGCCAGCCTCTTGGCCTCACCACGAGCGATTCGGGCAGGCAGATCATCGCCGGAGCGGACCCTCCACCGACTGATCTGCGTGATCTGGGAATCGGTGAGGGCCTTGCGGGCATCGACGCCCAGATCGAGGGTGCGCAATAGCGCGGTGAGCATGAGCCGGTTGGCCGTGCCCTGGTGTTCCATCGCATCACGGGCGTTGAGCAGGACCCTCAGGGCGTCACGGTGACCTTCCGCTCGGGGTTCCAACAGGGCCGAGACCTCCTCGGCGAGCACCGTGCGGTCGGCCGCCACCGCGTCGATGTCATCGGACTTCCCCCGGCCGGCACGCGAGGTCCGGCGCGGTGGACGTACCTCGCAGACCTCCAGTGCGGTGGTGCGCAGCGCCCGGGTCAGCGTGGAGCCGTAGGAATTGGTGCCCTCGATAGCCACCAGAGTCCGTCCCGGCTCGCTGCGTCGGTCGATCCAGGCAATGGCGCGGGTCAATCCCGGCGGGCTCGTGGGGAACGTGGCCGTATCCATGACGAGCCCAGTCGCGGCCGCCAGGACGGCGTAGGTGTTGGTGCGGGCGTGGGTATCCACCCCGACGACGTTCGTGTACTCATCGCGGACGGTGCTCATGATGGGTTCCTTCCCAGGCCAGGACGCCGAATGGCCAGCCAGGGAGGGGATCACGCCGAGGCACATCTCTAACGAGTCACATCCTGCAAATGACTGCGGGACGGACAACCTTCTATCAGGCCACCGGTGCGGACCAGACCGGCCCCACGGGCCGGGTGGACATGTCGTCTACAGGACACTGCCCGAGCAGGTCGAGTATGCAGGGAGTCACGCCCGGTCCGAGGGAACCAAGTCTGGCAGCCAGCCTCAGGCTCGCCACTACCCATTAGAGGGGTATGTGGTGACCCGGTCGAAGATCCGCCCCGGAGGCAACTGATGACCGCCGGGCCCCGTGTCGATTTCCTGGGCTCTCGGGCCGGCTCGGCAAAGCAGCGACCGTTTGCGGGTCGGGACGCCCAGGCTCGGACAATTCCCCGCTAGCACAGACCCTGAGCTCACCTCTCCCCGGTTTCGCGGTAATCACCGGCGCAGGCCCTGGCCTGATGGAAGCGGCCCACCTCAGCGCCTTCGATCCGGCCGGAGACCTTGTGACTCCGGGTGTCGAGCCCGTGCACCAACAGTTACGGAGCACCTACCCGGAGCGGTCCTGGAGCCCGTTCCGTCCTTCCTCGTCACAGCCGCGCAGCCACTCGTGGTAGCAGTTCCTGCTGATGCCGCAGTAGCGGCATGTGGCCGAGACGTTGCTGCTGGTTCCTGGGCATGGTGGATCACGACCAGCCGGTGCCCGGCCTGGCGTTGTCGTTCGAGGTCCCGTCGAATCTTGGTGATTTTCCGAGAACCGGGCGACCCGAGTGTCAATCACCTCTGTCAGTTCTAGGCCTAGGGCCGACTGGGCACTGTCCCGGTGGCCGGTCCGCCCGGGTCGGGGCGGGCGAGCTCCAGGTCCCATCTCTGGCCGGGGGCGAGCGTCCTGTACTGGCCTTCGGCGTGGATGCGTACGGGTGCTGCCGAGCAGCGGTGCAGCCGGATGCGCAGGTGGTCTCCGGTGAGCTCGATGGTGAGGGGTTGGCCGCGGTAGCGCAGCTGGAAGGAGGCCGCCGCCAGTTCCGCGGGCAGGGCCGGGTGTAGCCAGAGCGCCTCGTGGCGGGTCTCGACGCCGGCGTAGCAGCGGATCACCATGTCGGCGGTGCCGGCCATGGCCCCGAGGTGGACGCCCTCGCGGGTGGTGCCGCCCTGGGTGTCGGCCAGGTCTGCCTCCAGGGCCTGTTCGAACAGGGACCAGGACGCCGAGCGGTTGGTGCGGGCCAGGACCCAGGCGTGGACCAGGCGGCTCAGGGTGGAGCCGTGGCTGGTGCGGGCCAGGTAGTAGTGGACGGTGCGCGGGATGATTTCGGCGGGCAGTTCGTAACCCAGGTGGGTGAAGACTTCGCGCAGCTCCTCGGCGGAGAACAGGTAGAACAGCATCAGCACGTCGGCTTGTTTGGAGAGTCTGTAGCGGTTGGTGCTGTCGCCTTCGGCCTGCAGGATCAGGTCCAGGCGTCCGATGTTGCCGTAGCGCTGGTGGTAGCTTTCCCAGTCGAACTCCTGCAGGGCCTCGTAGCCCTCGAACTGGCTGATGATCCCGTCGGCGTGGAAGGGGACGCGCAGTCGTCGGCTCTGGTGGTCCCAGCGGGTGAGTTCGGCCCGGTCCAGGTCCAGCTGGCGCCACAGCGGGTCGCAGTCATGGCCGGCCAGCAGCTGGACGGTGTCCAGGGCCCGGGCCAGTACCCAGGCGGTGAGCACGTTGGTGTAGGCGTTGTTGCGCAGTCCCTGCCCGGGGGCGTCGGGGTAGCCGTCGTGGTACTCGTCCGGGCCCATCACCCCGGTGATGTCGAAGCGGTCCTCGGCCGGGTCGTACTGGGCCAGGGCGCTGAAGAAGCGGGCCACCTCGATGATCAGTTCGGCACCGTGGTCGGCGAGGAAGCCCAGGTCGCCGGTGGCCTGGTAGTACTGCCAGACGCTGTAGGCGATGGCCAGCCCGACATGGCGTTGCCGGTGGGAGTTGTCGGGCATCCACTGCCCGCTGCGCAGGTTGAACAGGTGGTCGGGGGTCTCCTCCCGCCCGTCGCTGCCGGACTGCCAGGGGAACATCGCCCCGGCCAGCCCGGCGTCCCGGGCGGCCCGGCGGGCGGCGGGCAGGCGCCGGTGCCGGTAGAGCAGGTAGGCGCGGGTCAGTTCGGGGCGGTGCAGGGTCAGGATCGGGTAGACGAACAGTTCGTCCCAGAAGACGTGGCCACGGTACCCCTCGCCGTGCAGTCCCCGGGCCGGCACCCCGGCATCCAGGTCCGGAGTGGCGCCGGCGACGGTCTGGAGCACGTGGAACAGGTGCAGGTTCAGGGCCTGGCGCTGGCTGGGCCCGGCGCCCAGGGTGATGCCGAACCGTGCCCACAGTTCATCCCATGCTTGCTCGTGGCCGGCCAGCAGGGCGGGGAAGTCCGGGGCGGCGTGGATCCGCTGGGTGGCCTCGAGGGCCGCGGTGGACACGGCACGGTCCCGGGAGGTGGCCACGGCGGCGACCTTCTCGATCACCACCGGCTGTCCCGGTTCGAGCAGGACGGTGATCCGGTGCCCAGGGCCGCCGTCGTGGTGACTCGGCCGGCGGTGCCGCACCCGGGGGTCGGGGTGGACCCGGGTGCGGGCAGCGGTGGCCAGGTGGACCTGGGACTGGCTGGTGACGGCCTCGTAGAGGACGCTCTGCGCATCCAGCTCGGCGGCGGCCACCGGGACCAGGTGCTCGCCGGGCAGGGAGCGATCGGCGGCGACGTTGCGGTTGGCCACCGTGCCGTGCACCGCGGACTCGATCACCAGTTCCCCGGACCAGTCCTCGGCCACGACCGTGACCTCCAGGGCGGCCAGGTGCGGTTCGGCCAGTAACTGCAGTTGCCGGCAGCTCACGCGCGTGGTGCGCCCGGTGGCATCGCGGTAGCGATTGGTGCGGGTGAGCACCCCGCGGCGCAGGTCCAGGACCTGGTGGTGTTCGAGCATTTGCGCGGTGCCGGGCACCAGGACCGGCCCGCCCACGGGCTGGAGCGTCAGCCAAGTCCAGTCCGGGGCATTGACCAGATGCTCGGTCTCGACCTGCCGGCCCTCGCGTTCTCCGGTGAGCCGGTTGTAGATCCCGGCCAGGTAGGTGCCGGGGTAGTGGATCCCGTCGGCGGTGGTACCGGGCAAGGCCCCGCGGGTGGCCCAGTAGCCGTTGCCCAGCGTGCACAGGGCCTCCCGGGTGCCCTCCTGGGCCGG
The DNA here is from genome assembly GCF_005877055.1 of Citricoccus sp. SGAir0253. Lineage (NCBI taxonomy): Bacteria > Bacillati > Actinomycetota > Actinomycetes > Micrococcales > Micrococcaceae > Citricoccus > Citricoccus sp. SGAir0253. The sequence continues at coordinate 69,315 of NZ_CP039426.1, forward strand.
GTCGAAGTGGTCGTAGACCAGCTGCCACCCGTCCGTGGGGGCTTCCCGGGCCCCACCGCACCACGACCGGCCTGGTGCCTTCTCCGCGCCCGGCCTCACCCCGGGGCCCCGGCCACGGGGCGGGAGGCTCACGTGGGGCCCGGGGTGGCTGGCCGCGTGGCTGGGGGGTGAGGACGAGGGCATGGCCTAACCCGGGCCTTCCGGTCCGGTGGCCGGCCCGGTCGCCGGCACAGTCTGCGGGGAGGAGGGCGGGGTCCATTGCCAGTGGCGGATCTCGGGCAGGTCTTCGCCGTGGGTGCGGATGTACTGGCGGTGGGTGATGAGCCGGTTGCGCAGGTGTTCGCGCAGGTGGGCGGAGCGGTCCTTGAGTCGGGGCACCCGGTCGATGACGTCGATGGCCAGGTTGTACCGGTCGATCTGGTTGAGCACGCACATGTCGAAGGGGGTGGTGGTGGTGCCTTCCTCCTTGTAGCCGCGCACGTGCAGGTTGGCGTGGTTGGTGCGCCGGTAGGTCAGCCGGTGGATCAGCCATGGGTAGCCGTGGTAGGCGAAGATCACCGGCTTGTCGGTGGTGAACAGGGCGTCGAAGTCCCGATCGGGCAGCCCGTGCGGGCTCTCCGCGGCATCCTGCAGGCGTAGCAGGTCCACGACGTTGACCACCCGGATGGCCAGGTCGGGGAAGTGGGTGCGCAGGATCTCCACCGCGGCCAGGGTCTCCATGGTGGGGATGTCCCCGGCGCAGGCCATCACCACGTCGGGGGTGGTGCCGGCGTCGGTGCTGGCCCAGTCCCAGATGCCGATGCCCTTGGTGCAGTGGGCGATGGCGGCGTCCATGTCCAGGTACTGCAGCGCCGGTTGCTTGCCGGCGACGATCACGTTGACGTACTGGCGGCTGCGCAGGCAGTGGTCGGCCACCGAGAGCAGGGTGTTGGCGTCCGGGGGCAGGTACACCCGGACGACCTCGGGTTTCTTGGTCAGCACGTGGTCGATGAATCCGGGGTCCTGATGGGAGAACCCGTTGTGGTCCTGGCGCCACACGTGCGAGGTGAGCAGGTAGTTCAGTGAGGCGACCGGGCGGCGCCAGGGAATTCGGTTGGTGGTGTGCAGCCATTTGGCGTGCTGGTTGAACATCGAGTCCACCACGTGCACGAACGCCTCGTAGCAGGAGAACAGCCCGTGCCGTCCGGTGAGGAGGTAGCCCTCCAGCCAGCCCTGGCAGGTGTGCTCGGACAGGATCTCCATCAGTCGACCCTCCGGGCCCAGGCCCTCGTCCCCGTCCAGGGTCTTCGCGTTCCAGGCCCGGCTGGTCACCTGGAGCACGTCGCCGAGGCGGTTGGAGTTGTTCTCGTCCGGGGAGAACAACCGGAACGACTCCGGGTTGGCAGCCACCACGTCTCGCAGCAGTCCTCCCAGTACGCGCGTGGCCTCGGCGGTGCCCGCACCCGGTGTGGGCACCGGCACCGCATAGTCCCGGAAGTCGGGCATCCTCAACGGGCGCAGCAGCACGCCACCGTTGGCGTGGGCGGACGCGCTCATCCGCCGGTCCCCGCCCGGGTGCAGGTCTCGGACGGCCGGTGCCGGCGCCCCGGTGGCGTCGAAGAGTTCCTCGGGCCGGTAGCTGCGCAACCAGTCCTCGAGCACCCGCCGGTGCGCGGGGTCCTCCCGGGCGGCGGCGAAGGGCACCTGGTGGGACCGCCAGGATCCCTCCACCTGCCGGCCGTCCACCTGCTCCGGGCCCGTCCAGCCCTTGGGGGAGCGCAGCACGATCATCGGCCAGCGCGGCCGGGTGGTGTCCCCGTCCTGAGCGCGGGCCTTGATCTCCTGGATCTGGTCCAGGCACGCGTCCAGGGCTCGGGCGAAGTCCTGGTGCATGCGGGCCGGGTCCTGACCGCTGACGTAATGGGGGGTGTGCCCGTAGCCGCGCAGCAGCCCGTCGAGTTCGTCGTCGTCAATGCGGGCCAGCACGGTGGGGCTGGCGATCTTGTAGCCGTTCAGGTGCAGGATGGGCAGGACGGTGCCGTCCCGGACCGGGTCGAGGAACTTGGTGGAGTGCCAGCTGGCCGCCAGCGGTCCGGTCTCGGCCTCGCCGTCACCGACGACCGCGGCGACGATCAGATCCGGATTGTCGAAGGCTGCCCCGTAGGCATGCGACAGCACATACCCCAGTTCCCCGCCCTCGTGGATGGACCCGGGGGTCTCCGGGGCGACGTGGCTGGGGATCCCGCCGGGGAAGGAGAACTGGCGGAACAGCCGGCCCATGCCAGTCTCGTCCTGGGACACGTCCGGGTAGACCTCGCTGTAGGTGCCCTCCAGCCAGGCCGCGGCCACCGGGCCGGGGCCGCCGTGGCCCGGGCCCATGACGTACATCATCTCCAGGTCCCGGGTCCGGATCGCCCGGTTGAGGTGGGCATAGATGAAGTTCAACCCCGGCGTGGTCCCCCAGTGCCCCAGCAGCCGCGGCTTGACGTGCTCGGGGCGCAGCGGCTCGCGCAGCAGGGGGTTATCCATCAGGTAGATCTGTCCCACCGACAGGTAGTTCGCCGCACGCCACCAGGCGTCCAGGGCCTTAACGTCCTCGGCCCCGAGAGGCGGAGGTGCCGTGATGTCCGGATCAGGGTCGGCCATGGCCATCATCGTCCTTCCTGTGGTGTCGTCACCGGGGGGTTGCCTTCCCGGTGACCCCGACGGGGTGGTTGGGGGCCCGGGCTGGATCGCTCCATCACGGGCCCCCGGCGCGGTCCCGGTCGATGGAGACCACCAGGGGGGCCTTGCCCAGCGCGGTGCGCTGCAGGCGCCCGACCACCTCCGCCTGCACCGGCACGCCCGGCGCCCCGGCGGTGATGAGGGCGGCCCCGACCGCGGTGCGGACCTGCCCGGCGGTCCTGCCCGGGGCTAGGCCCACCAACCGCACCAGCAGGCCCCCGGGGCGCTGGACGACCTGCCACCCGTCCCGCGAGGCGTCGTCGAGCACCGCGTGGAAGACGTTGGGGTGGACCCGGACGCGGCCGGTGGCCCCGGGCAGCTCCAGCACGTCCTCCTGCCGGCCCTCCACCGAGGCGAGGCGGACGAAGGAGCGGCCGCAGGGGCAGCCGCCTGGTCCCAGCGCGATCCGGTCGCTCATCTCGTAGCGGATCAGGGGCACGGTCCGGGAGAACAGCACGGTCACCCACAGCCGCGCCCCCACGGTCCCCGGCGGCACGGGAGCACCGGCCTCGTCGACCGGCTCCACGATCACGAGGTCCTCGTAGACGTGGCGGGTCCGGTACCGGCAGGGGGAGGCGATCCCGGCCGTCTCGGTGGCCGCGTACACGTCGAACGGCTCCCTGCCCCACGCCGCGCGGAGCCGGGCCGCGGCGTGGGCGGTGAGCACCTCCGAGGCCGAGACCACGGAGGCCGGGGCGATCGACAGCCGGCCGTCCCGTTGTTCTCCCGCCAGGGGCAGCAGCGCAGAGGGGTAGCCCACCAGCAGCCGGGGCCCGAAGGCGTTGAGCCGGGCGACGGCTTCGGCCAGGTCGTCGGTGGCGTCCAGGCGCAGGGTGGGCACCACGCGGGACTGCAGGCTGGCCCCCACGACGGCCGACTGGTGCGTGGGCACCTTCGAGCTGACCACCGCCACCCGCAGCGGACGGGTGAGCCCGGCCGGGATCCCGGCCCAGTCGTTGGCCCGCGCGTAGGAGGCCAGCACGGTCGCCCACTCGGCCCGGTCCCACACGAAGACGCCGGGCCGGCCGGTGGTGCCCGCGGTGGCCGCGGCCCACCAGCGGCCCCGCCACGGCACGCCCGGGTCCGCCCCGGACCGGACCAGCTCCGCCAGGTGCGCCTCCAGGTCGTGGCGGCCCAGCCCCGGGACGGTGACCACGTCGTCGAAGTGCTCCATCAGCTGGGCCTTGGTCACGGGCGGCAGCTCGGCCAGCGGGGCCCCGAGCAGCCCGGCGTGGTGCGCGCGGTAGAACCCCGAGCGTGCATAGGCCACCCGGCGCAGCCTGTCCAGGGCGGCGGCCTGCTCGGCGGCGATCCGGTCCGGGGCCCACCGGTCCCGGCGCCGCCACGCACGGCGGCGCCACAACACGTTCGCCAGCAGTCGCAGGTCCATCGTGCGCATCCGATCGACAAGGAGACGGGCGAGAACGCCCAGGGCCGCAGAACTTTCGCGGCCGTACATAGCCGCCGTGTCCTTACCGTCACTCTGGGGGCGCGGGGACGTCAAGCGCTACTACACGCTAGCCCTCCCCCGGAGCCGCACTGAGCCCGCAGAAGGATCGGTCAGTGGGAATGAATCCGGCCCCGAGAGTCGACCGCCGTCCTACGTCGTGAGGTCAGCTCTAGACTGCCCGTCCAACATCGCCGTGGAGCGTGGTGGACAGATCGCGCACCGTGTACAGCCAGTCCAGGTACCGCAGCTCCACAGCGACGTGGTTCTCCAGGTCCACGATTGCGTGGCCGCGCCGGACTGGGCCGGCGAACTCCAGCCGGACGCTGTCCCCGTTGCGCCAGGCGTCCACGACCTCGTAGTTGTCGGAGGCGTCCCAGATGGGGAGATCCAGGGGGCTGAACATGGTCAGCACCGGGTGTGACATCGGGAACTCGTGTCGGTGCGTCCGCAGCGGCGGATCGTTCACCGGCTCCAGAACCAACTCCCCGCTGCGGGGGTTGAAGCTCACCGTCTCGTCGTCGGTGGCACAGCGGTATTCGCCGGTGGGAGAACGGGCGACCACGTGGAAGATGCGGGTGGAGCGTCCGTCGGTGGCATGGACCGTGGCCTCGATCTGTTCGGGAGCGCAGAGCCTCCGCTTGGACGTGATGAGAGCCGACAGGCTCGTGGCGGCATCATTCATGGTCACTCCATTCCGGTCGTCGTCCCATCATGCCGCCGTCCTCCTGCACCGGAGGGGGATCCCTCAGCGAAGCACAAATCCTGACTCGAACTAAGAGAGAGTCAGTGGACGCTTGCAGGTGGCTGAGGTTCAGCGATCGTGGAGTTGGATATAGCGGAGCACTGAGGGAATCGGGAAGTCAGGTTCGCCAGTCTGAGGGCCGGCGAGGTAGGCCTCTTCGTAGCCGGTGATCTGGCCGGTGTTGGCGTTCACGAGCAGGCTGGCGCGGTAGGTGCCGTCGTCCTCGGTCTTAAGTCCCAGCGCGTAGGCAGGGTTGCCGTATCGGTCTGTGGTCTGGCCGAGGTAGTCGATGCCGGGGTCGGCACCGAGGTTTTGCAGCAGGGCGTCGTTGGCTTCCGGGGTGAGGCTCCAGTGCATGAGCATCATTCCGGTGATCTGGAGCAGGCCCCGGTCCCCATCGGCGACGGCGGCCAGGTTGTTGTCCCGCAGGTTGGCAAGATACATCTCCATGGCGTCGCCGGTGGCTGGCGGCGGCTCGGGGAACATCCCGGAGAAGTCCGCATCGGTGTACTCGTGAGTCACGGTCTCGCCAGGCTTCAGATCCTCCCCCTTGAGGTTTCGCGTCTCAGGGTTCAGGGGTCGGCCGTCGGCATCAAGCGGCATGCCGGCGGTGATGACTTGGCGGACGATGTCCCCGCGCTCGGCGCTGAGCCGGTAGGTCTTCGGCAAGGTGATGTCCGGGGTGATCTCCCGTTCGGAGGCATCCCACATCGTTCCCAGCTCCCAGTGCGTCACCTCCAGATCACGCGGCGACCGCGGCTGCGCGGCGGACTGTCCGGCTTTTCGGGCCAGGGAAATCACGTCCGCCTTGGTCTCGGGGGCGTCCGACCTCGGGGCGATATCGGCCGATCCCGTCGGCGCTTCGCGGCCGCGGCCTGGGGCGTCAATCTCCAAGGGACGGGCCACGCTCTGGGTCGCGACCAGCACAGCCTTCTCGTAGGCCTGGTGGTGGGCGAAGACCCCGCCGCCGAGGCCGATCACCACGGCTATCACCGCAGCGGCCGCCGGAAGCACCCAACGGGGCCGTCCTGGCCGGGACCGGAGAGACGATGGTCGGCGGGGCTGGCGGGGTTTGCCGTCGGGGCGGACTTCCACGTGCTGGGAATCGGACCCGACGGTGTCGTCATCGGCCAGCAGGGCGGCCAGGTCTGCCTCGGCCCGCTCATCCAAAGGGCGCTCGGCCAGGGGCGCCGGGGCGGGGTTGAGCATCCGGAGGCGGTCGTCCAGGTTCATGACAGTCCTTGGGTTGTCGACGTTGGCGCGGGTTCAGCGGACATGGTGTCGTCCCGGGTGAGGAGGTCGCGCAGCAGGGACCGGGCCCGGGAAAGTCGCTTCCAGACGGCCTGGACGCTGCAGTCCAGAACCTGGGCGATGTCCCCGGCGGGCAGGTCTTCCCAATAGGTCAGGTACAGCACCTCCCGATGGTCCGCCGGGAGTTGGCGCAGCACCTGGATCAGGTCCATCTGCTCGTGGTGCCCGGACCGGGCCCAGTCCAAGGCCAGCCGGTCCAGCAGGGCGGCCTCCCGTGCATGGCGTTGATACTCATTGCCCAGCAGGTTCCGGCAGGTGGCATAGACGAACGCCAGGCCGCGCTCCAGGGCCACTTCCCGCTTCTGCCACACGATCCGGAAGGCCTCGGCCACCACATCCCGGGCGGCGTCGTCACTGTCGATACGACGACGCGTGAAGGCATAAGCCTGCCAATACGTCTGCCGGTAGAACCGGGTAAAGGCGGCCCGGTCGGATCCAGACGATGGCGCTCGGGCGGCTTGACCCTCACACGATCTCACTGCCGCCGCCCCCACGCCCGGATGTCCAACGCCACGTGCCCCCTCGATTCAGGCGGACCCGCTGCCCACCCTTCATCCATCTTGTTTGGGAAAACCACCGATCCTGACACGCACGCGCCGATTCTTTTGAGCAGCAGCGTTCCCGGGGGCCGTCATGGCACCACCCAAGCGCATGTCAGGACTCGCACGCGCGAAGAGACAGCCAGGCGCGCCGAAGCCTGTGCCGGTTGGGGATCCCCTTACGCCAAACGGACGTGGGCGCCCCGCTAGGTTGGCTTAAGTGAGCGACAGACCATCAAGCGAAGAGTGGGAAGAACGCCTAGCCAAGATCCGGAAGGCATTGGGACACTGGCGCGAACGGGTGAAGTTTCCTGACAATGTCGCACCCGGCTCGTCTCTATCGGCGGATGATCAGGTGCACCCTGAAATGCCGTGCAGCCAGCTCGCCTGGTGGGGATTGACCGTCGGCGTGGAGCACTTAGACGGATGCGTAGCGCTGGTGGATCACCAGTTGGAACACGACCGACCGATTCTGCCAGCGGCCACCTTCACCGTGCTGCGGGGGGCCTTGATCGGATCGTCGCAGGCGGCGTTGCTGCTATGTACCCGTAAACGCGAGCAGCGCATCAACTACGGGTTGCGCATTGCTCGGGAGGAATACCTGCAGGCGCTCTACTTTCGAGGCGCCACGGCCGGTCACCCGGCTGTGGCTGAGATGGAGGGCATCGTGACTCCGGACAGTGACTTCTTGGATTGGCCTCAGGAAGGAATTGAGCGCGTGGAGACGCTACTCAAAGCGCGTGGCGTGTCCAGGTCGAACCTGAAGTTGAAAGACACTGACCTCATCAAAGAAGCTGCGAAAGTCGTCCATAGCGGCGAGGATGCTGCCCTGCTCCAGCTGGCTACGGAGATGGAATGGAGGCTCGGTAGTGGCTCCGCTCATGGCCGCCTGTTGATGAACATGCACCGCCCCCAAGGGCATAGCCGAGGTGATGAGGGACGCGTGGCATTTTTCGGCACCGCGAAAGACATGGTCGTCCAACAAATGGCGACGGCCTGGTTCCTCCTCAATGAGGCATGGCGCATGTGGGAGTTGCGAACCACATCGTCAGCGTCCAATTAGACGTTCCCTGAACGCGACGACCAGATCGCGCACCGCCGGAGCAAGCCGGGCCGACCGATCGACTTCGGCGAGCGGCAGCAGGCTCGCTGTCGCGGCCGCAATGTCGTGGAGCGGTGATTCAACCGCCTCAAGCAGTGGTGCCGGATCGCGATGCCCTCGGACAAGACCGTCGGCAGCTACCACGCCGGACTGTGCCTGGTCGCCACCTGCTCCTGGCTCGGCACCGGTGGTCGCGGCACGGCTCAGACGTAGCGGCAGACCTGGTCCGGGCCGCAGGTGTCCGGCCGGACGGGGATGGCCGCCTCGCGTAGCTCGGTGAGGGTGTCGCGCAGGACGGTCAGGCTGCGCAGTTGGTACTCGATCTCCGCTAGGCGCTCATCGAGCAGGTCACGCACGTGCGCGCAGGGCGCCTGCCCGTCATCGCGGATGTCCAGGACCTGCTTGACCTGGGCCAGAGTGAGCCCGGCGGCCTGTCCCCGGCGGATGAAGTCCAGTCGGGACAACACGTCGGGGCGGTAGTCGCGGTAGCCCGCCGGCGTCCGGTCTGGGGCCGGGAGCAGGCCCTGGTCTTCGTAGAACCGCAGCGTCTTGGTGCTGGTGCCCGCCGCGGCGGCGAGTTCCCCGATCCTCATGGCCACCTCACTTCCCGGGGTGACTGGCAAGCCTGTCTTGACCTTCCCCTGTACTGGAAGGTCCATTCTGGTGCTCAGGATGATGTTTCGCCAAGTGATGGAGGTAGCGGTGAGAGGTGAGCGGGTGGACCTGGCGGTGATCGGTTCCGGTGGGGCGGCGTTCTCGGCCGCGATCCGGGCCCGGAACCTGGGCAAGTCGGTGGTGATGATCGAACGGAGCACGGTCGGGGGGACCTGCGTGAACATCGGCTGTGTGCCGTCCAAGGCGCTGATCGCCGCGGCCGCGGCCCGGCACGGGGCCGCCGACGCGCCCGGCCGGTTCCCCGGCATCAGCACCACCGCTGGCCCGGTGGACATGCCGGCACTGATCCAGGCGAAGCAGTCCCTCGTGGAGGGCCTGCGGTCGGACAAGTACGTCGACCTCGCTGCCTCCTACGACTGGCCCATCCGGCCCGGAGAGGCCTCCTTCGCCGGCACCCCGGACGCCCCGGTGCTGCAGGTCACCGGCCCCGACGGGGATACCGCGCTGATCGAAGCCGAGCACTACCTGATCGCCACCGGCGCCCAACCCTGGGTCCCCGACCTCCCGGGGCTGGACCGGGTCGACTACCTGACCTCCACCACCGCGATGGACCTCCCCGAGGTGCCCGAGTCCCTGCTGGTGCTCGGCGGCGGGTACGTCGCTCTGGAGCTGGCCCAGCTCTTCGCCCGGCTCGGCTCGGCGGTGACCATGCTGGTCCGCTCCCGCCTGGCCTCGGCCGAGGAACCCGAGGTCGACCAGATCCTGGGCGAGGTCCTCGCCGAGGAGGGCATCACGGTGATCCGCCGCGCCCAGATCACCGCCCTCATCCAGGACGAGGCCACTGGTGAGGTCACCGCCGCCGCGACCGTGGCCGGCGGTACCGCCCGGTACCGCGCCCAGCGGGTGCTGGTGGCCCTGGGCCGGCGCCCGGTCACCGAGACCCTGAACCTGGACGCGGTCCAGGTCGCCACCGGGGCCGGTGGGCAGATCCTGGTCGATGACTTCCTGGCCACGTCCACCCCGCGGATCTGGGCCGCCGGGGACGTCACCGGCCACCCCGAGTTCGTCTACGTCGCCGCTCAGCACGGGGCGATGGCCGTCGAGAACGCCTTCACCGGCGCCGGGCGCACCGTGGACTACTCCCACCTGCCCCGGGTGACGTTCACCAGCCCGGCCATCGGCGCGGCCGGGCTCACCGAGCACCAGGCCGTGGCGGCCGGCTACCGCTGTAACTGTCGGGTGCTGCCCCTTCAGTACGTGCCCCGGGCCCTGGTCAACCGCGACACCCGCGGGTTTATCAAGGTCGTCATCGACGACGACACCGGTCGCATCCTCGGCCTCACCGCCCTGGCCCAGGACGCCGGCGAACTCGCCGCCGCCGGAGTCTTCCTCCTCGACGCCGGACAGACCTACCAGCACGTCGCCGGAATGTGGGCGCCCTACCTGACCATGGCCGAGGGCATCAAGCTCGCCTGCCAGGCCTTCACCACCGACCCCTCCCAGCTGTCCTGCTGCGCCTAACCCAGCCCCCGGGGCGCCGACGCTGCGTCGTAAGGGGATCCCCTTGCGGACCGTGCCGGGGTTACACCTGAGGGTTAGTGCAGTGCACTTCTGAATTCAGTGCAGTCGGGTTCTGAAACTGACACTGACACGCATGGATGGCAGCAAACTGCTTGTCATAAACCAAGTACGAAACATGTATGCTCGCCACAGGTACTCGCGACGGGTTTTGACCCACTGGGGGAGGGCATGGACAGGCCGGAACGGCTGCAAAATGCGGAGGAGCCGATATTGGTTCCTCAGGGAGTCTCGCTGGGCTATGCCAGGGTCCCCACCGCGGAGCAGAGCTTGAAGAGTCAGCGGCAACAGCTTGTGGCTGCTGGCTGTTACGACGTGTATGCGGACCAGGGGAAGTCCGGGGCGACGATGGCCCGTCCGCAGCTGGAGGCGTGCCTGCGCGCCTTGCAGCCGGGGAACACCTTGGTGGTGACCAAGCTCGACCGGCTGGGGCGGACCGTCCGTGGTCTAGTGGAGTTGCTGGACTCTCTCAAAGACCGTGGGGTGGCTTTCCGATCCCTATCGGAGGGCATCGACACCACGACGCCTCAGGGCCGGCTGATGTTCAACATCGTCGCCTCGGTGGCTGAGATGGAGCGTGAGCTCATCCGTGAACGCACCATGGCTGGCCTTGCGGCGGCGACCGGCAAGGGCGGTCGACCTCCTCGCCTGCAACCTCATGATGTGCGTGAAGCACGACGACTCCGAGAAGCGGAGGCGTGGTCGCTGGACCGGATCGCTGCAAAGTTCAAGGTCAGCCGCTCAACGGTGATTCGGGCCCTGCGCCAGGATGGGCTCTCCGGGGCTGGATACGCTGAGGAAAACCCTGATTCCTCACCCCGGGAGCCCCTTGATGGTCCGAGCGCGCAAACGACACCAGATCGACGGCCAGGTATCCCTCGATGATTTCCTCTTTCCCGAGCCCGAGGAGGTTCGCCATGAACAAGTACGGCAAGTTCGCGCAGGACACGTGGAAGGCCCTGGCTCCAGCCCAGTACGCCCTGATCCCGGACCCGGAGGCGTGGTTCACGACGCTGGGGACGAAGCGGAGAGCAGCGTGGGGGAGCTGACGGTGCAGATCGCCGGACCGGACCCGACCGGGGAGACGTACCTGGAGAAGGTCGGCCGGTTGAACGCGGCGCGGATGCAGGCCGAGGAAATCGTCCGCGCCGAGATGCTGACGCCGCAGGCCGAGGATCTGACGGGCTCGGACCAGAACGAGGACGAGAGCGAGGACGAGCCGAGCCTGATGTCCGTCCATCTGGAGGCCATGAAGGAGTTGAAGGTGCTGCACCGGGAGGCGATGGAGGAGCTGAACCGTCAGGAAATGGAGCGCGACCTGAACCAGTAGGCGACGCCGGGGCGCCGCCGCAGCCGGCCGACGCGCAGCCGGTGGGCCAGGCTCCCTCGGGGGCGCGGGCGCGGTTCCAGGCCAACCTGGAGGCCCTGCGCACGCTGCGCGAGCTCCAGGAGACCGGCCGGGCCGCCACCACTGCTGAGCGCGAGACCCTGGCACGGTGGGGCGGCTGGGGTGCTGCTGGGCTGGCCGAGGTCTTCGACGAGAACCGCTCCGAATTTGCTGCGGACCGCGACCAGTTGCGCGGGCTGCTGAGCGATGACGAGTACCGGGCAGCCAGCCGAACGGTCATCAACGCCCACTACACCGACCCGGCCATCGCCGCCGAAATCTGGCAGGCCCTCCAAGGGCTCGGTTTCGAGGGTGGGCAGGTCTTGGAACCAGGTTCCGGTGCTGGGACGTTCATCGGCCTGGCCCCGGAGGGGGCCACCATGACCGGTGTCGAGCTGGACCCCGTGAGCGCGGGAATCTCCCAGGCCCTCTACCCGCAGGCCACGATCCGCGCGGAGTCCTTCGCTGACTCCCGGTTCGCCGGTGGGCAGTTCGACGCCACCGTGGGCAACGTGCCCTTCGCCCGCACCACCTTGCACGACCCGACCCATAACCAGGGGCGGCATTCGATGCACAACCACTTCATCATCAAATCTCTCGCGCTGACCCGGCCCGGGGGAGTCGTGGCGGTCATTTCCACGGCCTTCACCATGGACGCGCAGAACCCGGCCGCCCGCCGAGAAATCTTCGACACCGCCGACCTGCTCGGCGCGGTCCGCCTGCCCAACGGTGCCCACCGGCGAACGGCCGGCACCGAGGCGCTGACCGACGTGCTGCTCTTTCGCCGCCGCCTGCCCGAGGAGGAGCCGGGAGACCGGTCCTGGCTGGAATCCCGCCCCCTGGGCGCCGCTGCCGGGAACGAGGTGCGCATCAATACCTACTTCACCCAGCACCCGGAACGGGTGCTGGGAACCATCGAGGTCGGCCACGGCATGTACTCGGAGGCGACCGTGACGGTGCGAGCCGAGGACCTGCAGGCGGTGCCCGCACAGCTGCGCACGCAGCTGCAGGACATCACTGCCACCGCCGTGGCCGCCGGCCGGGGGATGGGCGCGGACCCGCGCACCGTGGAGGAACAGGCGGTCGCCCGGGTGCCGCAGACCCCGGCCGCCGAACAGGTTGGGCACATCAGTGCTGCCCCCGATGGAACCTTCACCCAGGTCAACCTCGACGGTGCCGTGGAGCCCTTGGAGGTTCCCCGCACCCAGCAAGCGGAGCTACGCGCCCTGCTGGGCCTGCGCGACGGGGCGCGCACCGTGCTGACCCTGGAAGCGGCCAGCGTCGAGGACACCGAGGAACTGGCCACCGCCCGCGCCCAGCTGGCCGCGGACTATGCCGGATACGTCGAGCGGTACGGGCCGATCAACCGGTTCAGCGAACGCCGCACCGGCCGCACCGATGAGGCTGGCCAGGACATCATGGCCCGCACCCAACCGCGGGTCATGGCTTTGCTGCGCAAGGACCCCTACGGGCCGTTGGTGCCGGCCCTGGAACACTTCGACGAGGGCACGCAGAGTGCCACCCCGGCGGCCCTGCTCACCGAGCGGCAGGTCCAGCCCCGCAAGCCGGTGCGCGGCGTGGACACCCCCGCGGAAGCGTTGGCCGTCACCCTGGACACCACCGGTGAGGTCGACCTGGAAGAGATTGCTCTGCTGCTGGGCACCGACCCGGACGAGGCCCGAACGGCTTTGGGCGATTTGGTCTACGACGTGCCGGGCGAACCGGGGGTGCTGGAGACCCGCGCCGAGTACCTCAGCGGCAACATCCGCCAGAAACTCGACGCCGCCACCGAGGCGGCCGCGGAGGACCCGTCCTATCAGCGCAACGTCGCTGCCTTGCAGCAAGTGCTGCCGCGCCCGCTGGGCGCGGACGAGATTGAGGCGAAGATCGGCTCGGTGTGGATCTCTCCGGAGATCCATGCCGAGTTCCTGGGCGAGCTGATCCGCGACCCGCGCGCCCACGTCGACCGGGCAGCGGGAGCGAATTGGGAGGTTAAGGCCAGTCGGCATTCCTTTCAGGCCCGCAACGACTGGGGCACCGACCGGATGCCGGCGCCGGACATCTTCAAGGCTCTGCTGGAGCAGCGCCGGGTCCAGGTCACCGATCCCGACCCGGATCACCCGGAGAGCAACCGGCGCATTCTGAACCCGACGGAGACCACTGCCGCGCAGGAGAAGGCACACCTGATCAAGGACCGGTTCCGCGAGTGGGTGTGGGAGGACCCGGAGCGCACCGTGGCCCTGACGGATGAGTACAACAGGCGGTTCAACTCCCTGGTGCTGCGCGATTACAGCGTCGAGGGGAGCGGCTGACCCTGCCGGGGCTGGTACGGACGTTCTCCCCGCGACCCCACCAGCGGGCCGCGGTGGCGCGCATGGTGAGCGAGCCCTCCGTGGGGTTGTTCCACGAGGTCGGTGCGGGAAAGACGGCCGAAATGGTGATGGGAGCGATGGAATTGCGCCGGCTGGGCATGACCACCAAGCCGGCGGTGGTGGTGCCCAACCACATGCTGGACCAATTTTCGAGGGAGTGGCTCCAGCTCTATCCCCAGGCGCAGATCCTGGCCGCGTCCTCGGCTGATCTGCAGGGGGACAAGAGGCGGGAGTTTGTGGCCCGGGCGGCCGCGAACGACTGGGACGCGGTGATCATGACCCGCACGGCCTTCGAGCGGATCAAGCTCTCCCCGGCGTCCGAGCAGGCCTACCTCGACCGCGAGAACGACCGGATGCGCCAGGAGTTGGCCGCGGCCGGGGCGCGGGCCGCCGAACTGGGGCAACCGTCGCTGACCATCAAGAAGATGGAAGCCCGCCTGCAGGCGCGCGAGGAGAAGTTGAAGGAGATGCGCGAGCGTCCCGTGGACCCGGGCATCACCTTCGAGCAGACCGGCATCGACTACCTGATCGTGGACGAGTTGCACGACTTCAAGAACCTCGACACCCCTCGAACATCGCCGATGCGGCCATCGACGGCTCCAAGCGCGCCGGGGATCTGCACGCCAAGGTCGAGTACCTACGGCACCAGCACGGGGATCGGGTGATCACCGGGGCAACGGCCACACCCATCGCCAACAGCGTCACCGAGATGTACGTGATGCAGCGCTACCTGCGTCCGGACCTGCTGGCCGAAGCCGGCATCACCGACTTCGACACCTGGGCGGCCACGTTCGGGGAAGTGGTCTCCGAAATGGAGATGTCGGTGGCCGGCGGGGACAAGTTCAAGATGAAGGAACGCTTCGCCAAGTTCCAGAACGTCCCCGAGCTGCTGAAGATGTTCCACACCTTCGCCGACGTCAAGACCGCCGAGGACCTGAAGCTGCCCGTGCCTGCCCTGGCAGAACGCGAGGACGGCAAACGGGCCCCGCGGATGGTCACCGTCGAGCCCAGCGGCGAACTGGAGGAGTACATCCGGGACATCGGGGAACGGGCCGAAGCGGTCCAGCAGCGTCTGGTGGACCCGACCGAGGACAACATGCTCAAGATCTCTTCCGATGGTCGCAAGGCGGCCCTGGACATGCGGCTCGTCGACCCCGAGCTCGAGGTCCTCGATGGGCAGACCAAGGTCAGTGCCGCCGCGGACCTCATCGCGGGGGTGTACGAGGAGAACAAGGACCGGATCTACACCGACCCGGCCACCGGGGAGGCGCACGGGACGCCCGGAGCCCTGCAGATCGTGTTCTGCGACCTGGGCACCCCCTCGGAAAACTGGAACGTCTACGACCAGCTCAAGGCCGACCTGATCGCCCGGGGCGTGCCGGGGGAGAAGGTTCGCTTCATGCACGAGGCGAAGAACGATGCCGAGAAGGGCCGGCTGTTCGCGGCCTGTCGCAGCGGGGACGTCGCCGTGCTGGTCGGTTCGACGCAGAAGATGGGCGTGGGCACCAACATCCAGGCTCGGGCCGTGCATCTGGTGGACATGGACGCCCCCTGGCGGCCCGCCGATGTCTCCCAGCGGCACGGGCGCATCATCCGGCAGGGGAATCAGAACCCGGAGGTGGCCATCTCGCAGGTAGTCACCAAGGGGTCGTTCGACACCTTCATGTGGCAGACGCTGGAACGCAAGTCCCGGTTCATCGATCAGGTCATGCGTGGCAAGCTCGACGTCCGGGAGATTGAGGACGTCGGGGAGAACACGCTGTCCTTCGCTGAGGTCAAGGCCATCTCCAGTGGCAACCCGTTGATCCTGGAGAAGTCCAAAGCGGATCAGGAGCTGTCTCGGCTGGAACGGCTCAGCCGTGCCTGGCATCGCAACCAGTCTTCGCTGGTGCATCGCAAGGACCGGGCCGAGAAGAAGGGTCGGGCCCTGGTCGAGAGTTTGCCCCGATTGCAGGCCGCGGCCGCGCGCACCACCGGCGACCTTAGCGGTGAAGCCTTCACGATGACCATCGCCGGACAGCGCTACGACAAGCGCACCGAGGCGGCTGCCGCCCTGGGCGCGTGGATGCAGGAGAACACGTCTTTCCGGCCGCCCTTCAGTGGGGACCGGGAAGTAGGAGTGGCGGGGATCATCGCCGGCCACCAGGTGCGGGTGGTGGAAGGCCAGGCGAATCCTTCGGACCTGTCCTCCTCACCGGTGGAGTTCCGCATCGACGACGCCCCGGGGATCTATGTGGAGGTCGCCCGGGAGGCCGCCCGGAACCCGAGCGTTGGGCTGATCCAACGCCTGGAGAACCAGGTCCGGCGCCTTCCCGAGGCAGTGGTGAAACACGAACAGCGCATCGAGGAAGCCCGCCAGGAGTACCGGGACGCGGCGGCTGCCCTGGGCCAGCCCTTCAAGCACGAAGCAGCCCTCGCAGATGCACGCCGGAACGTGGAGCGCATCAACCAGCAAATGGCCGGGCATGACGAGGTGCAGCCCGCCTTGGACCCGGAACTAGAAGCGCTGCAGAAGCTGCGGGGCGCCGCTTTTCCTTCCCTGCCCACGGCGGCCCGGGCGGCAGTCTCGGCTGCAACCACGGGCCTTTCGCGGGTCCCTGTTCGTGGTGCCGACCGAGCCGGAGGGATCGACCGGAGCTGACTGCAACGCGGGGGTTTCCGGACCGTCAAGAGTTCTGCCGGATGCCTGAGGAACTACCGATCAAGTTGGTACCAGTGGACCGTCCGGATGACGGCCGAAAGGTCGTCACCTGAGTTTCCTGTGCAACTTTGGCCTGCCGGCGTGGTGGCAGAGACGTGGTACCGCGGTGACAAGAGTGAGCCACGGTCGAGGATGGTCACCTCGACGTCCTGATGGCCATGGGTGGGACTCTCTCGATGCACGATGAACGTCTCCACACGCCAAGCCTCACCGTCCAAGGCGTCTTCCAGAAGCTCTACGACCTGACTCGTGTCATTAATGTCCATGACCACCATGCTTGTCGCTACAAAGGCCCAAATCAAAAGCGGAAGCCGTGAGGCAGGCGGGGGCTTGTCGAGAACTGCTCTGGAGCGTCATCGCCTACTAGGGACGCGGGAGTAGTGGTCATGGACCGCATTGACTAAGCGAACGAATGCCTTGTCCTTTTGCGCGGCGTTGGGCTTGGCCGGCATTTCCCCCAAAGCGGCCGCGAGCTTGTAGAAACCAGCGCCCTCATTATTCGAGCCTTGGTGTGTGACCAGAGCAGAAAGCATGACCCCGTGCTCAGCATGACTCCGACGGGAGATCTCTCCGAGTAAATGACCGACTGCCGCCCGTTCCGACTCCTGGGCGTAGTTGAAGCCGGGCAATCCCGTCGCTGAGGTCAGCTCTCGATTTAGCTCTGTGTAAGTTGTCATGCCCCGCTCACGTGCCTTGGCGACAAGGAAGGCTTCGGCAGCCTCGCGCAGTTGCTCCCACTCCAGCTCAGTACGTCCGTACATATCGTCACCTCGCTTTGAATTAACCGTGGTCAGTAGTGCTGTTCGCGGAATCGGAAGATTGGGCATCGGAGGGTGTTCCCGTGGTGGCGCTCCTGCGTCGCTTCGCGGGGCGGAGCTTGTTCAGTTCGGCCTTCGTCCAGCCGTTCTTCTCGGCATCAGTGAAGGCCTTCTTTTCGGCCAGCTGCGCCTTGCGGAGGGTCTCTTCCGCCTCGACGCGGGCGCTGATGGCGTCGGCAATCTTCTTCACCGAGTGCATGCGCTTCTCGGTGAGCTTGCGTGCTTCTTCGAGGATCTGTTCTGAGGTCACGGTAGCCATGTACTCAACCTATCGGTCGGCTCAGACGATTAACAGCTCTGACGTGGACGAATCGACCAGAAAGGCCGGCGGTTGGGAGCGGCGGTCGGGGTCGCGGTGCAGGAAGTAGTCGTCGACTTCGTGCAGCAGGTAGCGCGGAGTGCTGGTGCCGGGTAAGACGTAGCACTCCGGACCCGCGCCGCTGATCCTGAGGTCGTGCAGCGCCTCGGCGCTGATGCCCCAGCGTGCCACGACGTCCTGGGGGGTGATCATCCGAGTCTCCATGGGGTTTGCCTTTCTCTCGCTGCCGTTCTTTTCGGCGAAGACCGAAACACTCGGGTCGGCAGGTTCAGGCAAGTTGGAGGGGCCGGTCGTGGAATACCGGAGCGAGCGAGGAACGAGCGAGTGAGGATATGCCGCGAAAGCCGGGCCCGGAGACTTGCCGGGTTCTGCCGGGCCAGTACCCTCAGTGGCCGAAAGGAACGCTCGCGTTCAGCCAGTCAGGCGTGCGAAGCGCGCTCCTCCAGCACGGTAGCGGTGACCGGCTGCGCCGGAGCAAGCTATGCACTTAGGTCCCCTAAGTGGCTCGTCCCCTCGACATTCCGGTCGCGGGTGGGGCACACTGAGCGTGTGGTCCCCGCGCGGGGCGGGGTCGCTGCGCTGGGCCGAGAGGGAGGGGAGCGTCCGTGAGTGAGCAGACGCCTGGACGGCCCCTGTTTGGCCGTCGTCGCCGTGCCAATGTGGAGGGCGGTCGGCAGCATCAGCACAAGGTGAAGGTGTCACCGGAGGAAGAGGCCGTGCTGGTCAGGTTGGCGGCCGAGCAGCAGGTCACCATTCCGCGGTTGTTGGTCGAGTCGGCGTTGGCCTCGGAGTCCTCGGAGACTCCCACGCAACGTAAGCAAGCGATTGCGGAGTTGTTCGCCCTGCACCGCCTCCTGGCGGCGGTGTCGAACAACGTCAACCAGATTGCGCGGGCCACCAATGCCACCGGGGAAGCGCAGGCGGAAACGTCCGTGACGCTGGCCAAGGTGCGGCAGGTGGCGGGGCGCATCGATGAGGCCATCGACGGGCTGACCTTGTCATGATGCCCAACGTGGTGCGCGGTGATCGGATGACCGGACTGATGACCTATTTGGTCGGTCCGGGCCGGGCGAACGAGCACACGGATCCGCATCTGGTCGCAGGGGACCCGGCATTGATGGCGTGGCACGACGACGCCGAGTTGGGGCACGACTCGGCGATCGCGATTGCCCGTCACTTGGACAAGCCGCGCACGGCCTTTGAGGTCGAGGTCAAGGGCGGCCACGTCTGGCATTGTTCGCTGTCCTTGCGTGCCGACGAGGGGCAGCTGACGGACGAGCAGTGGAACGGAATCGCCAACGATTTCGTGGCCGCCATGGGCTTCGATGACCACGAGGGAACCAAGGCCCCGTGCCGGTGGGTGGCGGTCCGTCACGGACTGTCCAAGAACGGCAACGACCACATCCACCTAGCGGTGAACCTGGTTCGGGAGGACGGCACCAAGGCGTCCATCTACAACGACCACCCTCGTGCCCAGGCGGCCGCCCGCGCGCTGGAAGTCGAGCACGGTCTGGAGCGGCTGGAGTCCGTCACTGCCGAGCGGGCCACGCGTGGCTACGACCCGGCCGAACGCCAGGCCCAAGCCCGCGCCCGCGCGAAGGCGAAGTACGAACGCGACCGGTCCACGGCAGGCGGTACAGCGCCGGCCTGGGAGCAGCTGGACCGTGCTGACCGGCAGGGCAAGGTGGCCGCCGAGCTGCGCACCGATCAGCCGCGGTATCTGCTGGCCTTGAAGGTGCGGGCCGCTTCGACGGCCAGTGAATCGGAGGCCGAGTTCGTGCGCCGGATGCGCCGGTCCGGACTGCTGGTCCGGCCACGCTTTGCCGACGGGCGCACCGATGTGGTCACCGGCTACTCGGTGGCCGAACGCCCCCAGGCCGGGGAGCGTCCCATCTGGTACGGCGGGGGCCACCTGGGGCGCGATCTGACGTTGCCGCGGCTGCGCGACGGCTGGCCCGACACCCCGACCGGGGCCACCGAGGCGGCCGCCGAATGGACCGCCGCCAAGCGCGGTCGGCGCATCGTTGCCCCGGGCCGGGAAGCCCACGAACCGGACCCGCAACTGTGGCAGGCGCGCAACGCCGAGCTGGCGGAACTGGTGGAGAAGCTGCGCTCGGTTCCGGTCGATGACCGGGACACTTGGGCGACGGTCGCACGGCAGACCGCCGGGGCCCTGGCGGCGTGGTCGAACGCCATCGAGGACACCCCCGGGGACCTGGCCGCGGCCTCCGAGGCCCTGTCCCGATCCGCGCAGACGTACCAGCGCACGGTGCGCCCCCAGCAGGCCGGCACGGTCGCCATCTCCGGGGCGGCCATGCTGCTGGCCAGTGCGGCCCGCTCCGGCCAGGGAGCCGTGGCGCAGGCGGCCATGGTGCGCCAACTACTGCGGCTGACCCAGGCCGTCCACGAGGCGGCCGCGGCCGGCCAGCAGGAACGCCAGGCGCGGCTGCTGGCCGAGGACACCCGCGCCCGGCTCGTGCGCGTCCGTGAGGGCCTGCCCCGGCCCCTCGAGGGCGGGCAGGCCGTGGCAGCACCCGGTGCGGCCACGGCCACGCTGGAACGGCCCGAGGCCACGCTGGACCCGGAGGTTCAGGCGATGCTGGACCGCCTGAATGCCGGCCACGGGCGATCGGCCACCGAGGCGGCCTCTCCAGTGCCGAACACACTCGGACCCAAACCAGTTGAGACCAGGCAGGCGACGACCCCGGGCGCAGAGCGCGGCCCGGAACGATAAGAGGAGGGGACCAATCATGGCCGAGGAAAACGACGGAATCGATGAGGTCTTCGAGGGCCAGCTGCGGGTGGCTATCACCGCCGCCGGACAGATCGGGGAACGGATGGCCCGCGCCCTGGAAGAGTCCCAGCGCCGGGCCCAGGCCACCAGCGAGCAGGAAGCGCGCGAGCTGGCGTCCCGGCTCGCGGCCGAACGGCAGGCAGCTCGAACCGAACTGGGTGCCGTTCACCGGAAGGAGTGGTGGGACAACGCCACCCCCGAGCAGATCGGGCGCAGCTATCAGGTCGCCTGCGCCTGGGCGGCCGAGGACCCCGAGGCCGTGCGTGCCGAGCACCGCATCCGCGACGAGGTCCGCACCCGCTACGGCATCGACGTGGACAACACGGGAGCGGACCCAGAAGCCGTGGGCCAAGCCGTGCAGGTGGAGCTGGAGCGCGCCGAGCGGGACCGTGCCGACGCCGCGACCGAACAGGGCCGTGCGCAACAGGAGAATACCGAGGCACAGCTGTTGATGGCACAGGCCGACCACGAGGATCGCCGCGCCGACCAGGCCCGTGCGGCCGAGTACGAGCCGGACCCGGATGAGCGCATCCGCGCGGCCGCGGTATCCGAGCAGAGTGAAGCTCACGCCGTGCAGGCCAGCGCGGACGGGGCCACGATGTACGACAGCTCCGAGCGGCGCGAGGGCACCGCCCGCGAACTCGAAGCCCGGGGTATCGACAGCGAAGTGGTGGCCACCCGGTTGCGCGCCGACGTCAGTCAGGGCAGACCGGCCACCGAGGCCGTCACCGCAACCGGAAAGACCACGGCACCCAAGGTGCGTAAGGCAGCCGGGCGCGGCCCCACGGTGCAGCGCTCTGGACTGGATCGATGAGCACGCCCTGAGGTGTGTCCGTCGTCGGCTGTGGAGGCATACGGTTTCGCAGACGGAGGTATGGTCGGGCGAGCCTAGCGCGCCCCCAGGATGGGGAGTCGGTAATACTGTGCTGTGTCGGCGAAGGCCGGGTCAGGGCCGACGTTCTGAGAGGTCACTTGCAGGAGGTCGTTGCGCCCTGGCGGCAGGTTCTCGTCGGCCCGGCGGTCCCAGTAGGCCCAGCAGGTCCCGGTCAGGGTCCGTGATGGATAGACGATGCCCAACGGCTCGTGACCGTCGTCGAGCATCTGCTGTCTGATGACATGGGCCAGTAGCGTGGTCAGATCGCGGTTGGGGCCGGTGACCTCGGTGGCGGTGAGCATGGTGACCTCACCCATGGCGCCGGCCGTTGCGGAGGCCAGGTTTTCCAGAGCGTTGAGCGTGTCCGGGTGGTCGATCCGAACCCACCAGCCCTGGCGGGGCAAGCGGATCTCATAGATCGAGCGCTCCAGTTGCCAATCCACGGAGACCGACCACGGCACGTCGACGCCATTGGCCCTGGCCTCCGCGCTGACCGTCTCGATGTATTCGTCTACGGCCATCCCGATGGATTGGGCGGTGCGGGCGATCTGGGCGCGTTCGGCCCGGAACCCGTTCAGGACTTCTGCGTATGCGCACCGGCGGGAGTCGGCCAGGTAGAGGGTGGAGCCGATGGTGTCGTATCGGCCGCGGGAGTCGCCGGCGCCCGGGTCGGAACCGACCGGCGGCGGTCCCACGTGCTCGTTCCGCCGGGCGGATAGCGCCCCGTACCGGTCCTTGGCGACCCGGTAGGCCGTTTGCCCGCCGGCTGCGACGAGGTGGAGGCCGGTTGTGGTGCAGGTCCTTTCGGTCACGCGGCGTGGACGTCGTTCACGAACGCTTCGGCCGCGCCGAGGACTTCGCGGGTGCGCTGCTGCTGGATGTACAAGACCGGGAGGTTCTCCTCCAGTTGTGGGTTGGCGCCCAGCAGCCACGCCAGGGCCACGTTTCTGCCTTCAGTCATTTCCAGGGTTTTCCATACCCGGTAGCCCAGCCGCAGTCTCGCTTCCACTTCCGGCCTGGGTTCCGGGCCGTCCGGTTTGGCCCACTTGTGCGGTGAGGTGCGATCTTTGCTTCCTGCCATGGTCTGGACCACCGTAGCGCCGACATTGGCGTTCAGTTCCCGGACCAGGTCGTGGATGTTCATCCGCGTGGTGTCGCGGAAGACCCTGTCTCGCGTGGCAGATTCCATGTCTTGACAATGCCAGATGTGGCATGGCAGAGCAACCCTAAATCCACATCTGAGCAACAGGTAATCAACGCCGATAACGAACGTTACGTCAACTCAGAGGACTCTGTGTCCAGTTGGTCGACTTCCTGACTACTCTTGCCCGGCATTGTTCCTCGCCTCGAGGATGTCCTGGTGGATGCGGCTCCGATCGGAGACCCGCCCGGTGAGTCTGAGGAGCTCGATGTTACGCGGGTCCTTGGCGGCCTGCGGGCCAGCTCCGAGCCCGGGGTTGGCAGCAGGGCGGCGACGTTCGGCGGGGCCGGGCTGGTGCGTTTCATCGCTTGGCCGGTGATCATGGTCGCCAGCACGTTCCGCGACCAGCCGTGCTGCACCGCGGCCGCGGCGTACCTGTGGCATTGCTCCGCTCCCCCACGCCTCCACCATGGTGCGCAGGTACTGCAGTTCGCAGGGACAGCCCAGTCGTGCCGAGGGAAATCGGTCCGCAGGTCCGCGGCCAGTCGGCCCGCGGGCGTGGGTCCTTCGAGCGGAATGCGATGCGAAGGCCGGCCCGGCGGCTCGGGCATGCCTCGGGCAAGCCGCAATAATCGTTATATAGTGCTATTATCGCCGCATGACGATTCCAAATCTACCTGGTGAGTCCTCGGGGCTGGAGGACCGCGGCGTCTACGCGGCATTGTTCCACGCCTTGGCCGAGCCGACGCGGCTCTCCCTGCTGGAGCATCTGGCCGCCGGTGAACACCGGGTCCGTGATCTGGTGGATCACCTGCATCTGGCTCAGTCGACGGTGAGCAAGCATCTGGCCTGCCTGCGGGACTGTGGCCTGGTCACGGTACGTGCCGAGGGGCGGTCCTCGTGGTTTGCCCTGGCCGATCCTCCCCGGTTGGCGGGCCTGCTCGACAGCGCGCAGGAGCTGTTGGGTGCCTCGGGGGTGTCGCTGTCGCTGCGGGACCACCATGACCACGATGCGCTGTTCACGGAGGAGGGCTGATGGGCGCCGGACACCACCACGGGCAGGGGCACGGTCACGGTCACGTCCCGGGGCGACCGGATCGGGGGATGCGCACGCGGTTGGCCATCGCCTTCGGTCTGACCGCGGTCATCGTCCTGGCGCAGGCGGTGGGCAGTGTGCTCACCGGCAGCCTGGCATTGCTGACCGATACCGCCCACGCGCTGGCCGATGCTTCCGGCTTGGCCGTGGCCCTGGTCGCGGCCACCATGATGCTGCGTCCGCCCAGCAGCACGCGCACCTGGGGATTTGCCCGGATCGAGGTCATTGCCGCCCTGGGGCAAGCGGTGCTGCTGCTGGTGGTCGGCACGTATGCGGCGGTCGAGGGGGCGCGTCGGCTCTTCGAGCCCCCGGTCGTGCCGGCCGGTGAGCTGCTGGTCTTCGGGGTGATCGGGCTGGTCGCCAACGTCGCGGCCATCGTCGTGCTGGCCTCGCGCCGGGGGGCGAACTTCAACATGCGCGCGGCGTTCCTCGAGGTGCTCAATGACGCGCTGGGCTCAGTGGGGGTGATCGTCGCGGCGATCGTTATCACCACCACCGGTTTCCAGCGGGCCGATACGATCGCTGCCCTGTTCATCGCCGCGTTGATCGTCCCGCGCGCGGTCCTGTTGTTGCGGCAAACCCTGCGTGTGCTGATGGAGTTCACCCCTCCGGGTGTGGATCTGGAGGAGGTCCGGGCGCACCTTCTGGAGTTGGAGCATGTGCAGGGCGTGCACGACCTGCACGCCTCCATGATCGGCACCGGCCTGCCGGTGCTCTCCGCCCACGTCGTGGTTGAGGACCAGTGCTTCCAGTCCGGACATGCCCCGCGGATCCTGCAGGAAATTCAGGCCTGCCTGAAGGAGCACTTCCCGGTGTCCTTGGACCACGCCACCATTCAGCTGGAGACCGCCGCCCTGCGCGGCCAGGAGTCCGCCGCCACGCAACACGCCTGACCATCCGTTGCGCCCCGCGGGGTGGTCACCGCCCCGTTCGCCGGGATGGCTACTGGGTTCCGATCACGAGGGTTCCGGGATCACCGCTCAGGAGCACGGCTTCCCGGACGCATCCAGGCCCGGGGCCGTGACCCAGATGGCGTTGGCCTCCTCCGGGTCAGGGCCACCGAGGCGCGACCGGTGGCCGGGATGATGACGCTGGTCCCGCCATCGGACCGGTCGGTGACCTGCACGGGTCGGCCGGGCAGTAGGTCGTGGCCGGCGAAGCGGTTCAGGTGGGCCGGGTCGGCGTCGGAGATCCGCACGATGCGGTAGCTACCGGGGGCGGCCTCGGCCAGGCGCAGGGTGTGGGCCGGCCGGTGGGTGTGGCCGGCCCGGGTGGGGATGGGGTCCCCGTGCGGGTCGTGGTCGGGGTGGCCGAGTGCGGTGTCGATGCGCTCGATCATGGTGTCGGAGGCGGCGTGCTCGAGACGTTCGGCCTCGTCGTGGACCTCCTCCCAGGAGTAGTCCAGGGTGGTGACCAGGAAGGCTTCGAGCAGGCGGTGGCGGCGGACCATGGCCACGGCGTAGTCGCGTCCGGCCGCGGTGAGGGTGACCGGTTTGTACGGGCGGTGCTCCACCAGCCCCTGGGCGGCCAGGCGCTTGACGGTGTCGGTGACGTTCGGGGCGCTGGTGCCCATCCGCTCGGCCAGGGCCTTGGTGGTGATGGGAGGGTCCCCCCATTCGGTGGCCGACCAGATGACCTTGAGGTAGTCCTGGGCCACCGGGGTGAGCTCGCTCGGGTCCATGCCGGTTACGCTACCGAACGCCCCGGTCCTCAGCCCTGCCTGGGGATCCTCAGCCCTGTCCGGTGGCCATCAGCCCGATCAGGGCCAGGTTCAGCGCCACGATCAGGCCCACCACCACCCAGGCCGCCACCCTCAGCGGCCGGGTGTTGGCGAAGGGCCCCATCAGGGTGCGGTTGCCGCTCAGGGCCACGAGGGGGATCAGGGCGAAGGGGATGCCCAGGCTCAACACCACCTGGGAGAGCACCAGTGCCCAGGTCGGCTCCACCCCGGCGGCGATGATCACCAGCGCCGGGATCAGGGTCACGGCCCGCCGGGTCACCTGCGGGATGCGCCGGTGCAGCAGCCCGGCCATGATGGTCGAGCCGGCGTAGCAGCCCACCGAGGTCGAGGCCAGCCCGGAGGCCAGCAGTCCCAGGCCGAAGGCGATGCCGACCACCGGGCCCAGGGCGGTGGTGATCGCCGCGTGGGCCCCCTCGATGCTGTCGGTGCCGGGCACCCCGGCCAGGTTGCCGGCGGCCAGCAGCAGCATGGCGATGTTCACCGACCCGGCCACCACCAGGGACAGCACCACGTCCCAGCGGGTCGCGGTGAGCAGCCGCGGCAACGCCGCCGTTGGCGGCGGGCTGCCGTGGCGGTCCCGGGCCAGGGAGGAATGGGCGTAGATGGCGTGCGGCATCACGGTGGCCCCGAGCATGCTCGCGGCCAGCAGCACCGTCGCGGTGCCCTCGAAGCGCGGCACGATCCCGGCCACCGCCGCATCCCAGGAGACCGGGCCGAAGAACAGTCCGGTGACGAAGCCGACGGTGACGATCACCAGCAGGCCGATCACCACGAACTCGAAGGGCCGCTGCCCGTGCCGGGACTGGATACCCAGCAGCAGCATCGAGACGAACCCGATGATCAGCCCGCCGGCCAGCAGGGGGATCCCGAAGAGGATGTGCAGGGCGATCGCCCCGCCCAGGACCTCGGCCAGGTCGGTGGCGGCGGCCACCAGTTCGGCCTGCACCCAGTAGGCCAGCCGCCGGCCCCGCGGCAGGCGCTTGCCCAGCAGCTCCGGCAGGGAGGACCCGGTGACCAGCCCGAGCTTGGCCGAGAGGTACTGCACCAGCACGGCCATCAGGTTCGCGGCCACCAGCACCCACACCAGCAGGTACCCGTACTGCGCCCCGGCGGTGAGGTTGGCCGCCACGTTGCCCGGGTCCACGTAGGCCACCGCCGCCACGAAGGCCGGACCCAGCAGCCAGGGCACCGGCTGCCGGCGCACCCAGCGTTTCCCGGCCGCCGCGTCCGCGCCCGTCCCGGTCCCGGTCATCGTCCTCGAAGGCATCCGCATGCAAAGTTAAGCTACACGAACTTTGGCGGCGGCAGGAGTGCCCACCGGTCGCCGAGGTGGCACCGACCCTCCGGGCGCCCGGGCGCCCGGGCGCCGGGGCCGCCGCCCGCGGCCGGTCGGAGCGCCGCGGTGCTGGTCCTAGGGGCCGGTGTAGGCGGAGATCGCCGCGAACAGGGCGAAGCCGCCGGTGAGGGCGATCGGTTCCCACACGCTGGCCGGGCCTTCGTGGGCTTCGGTGATCATCTCCTCGAACACCACGGTGGTCAGCGCCCCGCCGGTCAGGGCCAGCACGGCCAGGGTGAGGATCTCCGGGGCCTGGCGCAGGGCGAAGTAGCCCAGGGCGGCCCCGAGGAAGATGGGGACGGCGAAGCCGGCGGCCATGAGCAGGCGGGTGCGGCGGCGGATGCCGGCCCGGCGCAGGGTGGCGATCGCCGCGAAGCCCTCGGGCAGGTCGGCCGGGACCTGGCCCAGGGCCAGCAGCAGGCCCAGCGCGGGATTCAGGACGGTGGCGGTGCCGATCATCACCCCGTCGCTGAACAGGTCCAGGGACACCCCGGTGAAGATCGCCAGCGGCCCGCTGGCCTCCCCCCCGGCGCCCAGGCGTTGCCGGATCGAGCCGATGGCCCGTTCCAGGCCCATGAACAGGGCCCCGCCGCCGACGAAGGCCAGGATCGGCACCCAAGGGGCTGAGGCGGCCAGGGCCGCGGGCATCAGTTCCAGCCCGACCACGGCCATCACGATGCCCGCGGCCAGGTGCAGGGCCAGGGACAGGGCCCGCGCGGAGACCGTGAGCAGCTCGGCGGTGAGCCCGCCGAGGAAGTTCCCGGCCGCGGGCAGTGCGGCCAGGGCCAGGACGAGGGCGAAACCTTCCATGCCGACTCCCTTCCGGTGCTTGCCCCCCACCGTGACACCACCGGGCCGGCCCGTCCACCCGGGGCCGGCCCGTCCACCCGGGGCCGGCCCCGCCCGCCCCGGGGCCCCGCGCCCTGGGGGTCCCTCAGTGCCGGGAAGTGATCATCCCACGGGGCGGGCTGGGCCTGCCGGCCAGGGCCTGCAGGGGAACGCGCCGGGTGGTGGCGGCGCGCAGGCCGTTGCCGATGACGATGACCTCGGCGACCTCGTGCACCAGGACCAGGGCGGCCAGGCCCAGGACGCCGGTGATGGCCAGGGGCAGCAGCACGGCGATGATCAGCAGCGACAGGACGATGTTCTGGTTGATGATCACCCGGCCACGGCGGGCGAGGCCCTCGGGACGCAGTTCGTCGCGGACTCGGGCCGCACTTCTGGCCGGCCGCGTCCAACCGCAGGGGGTTCGCCTGTGCCGTGGCCGCCGGTGGTGAGTGGCAGGACTGGGCCGGTGATCCTCAGTCGAGGCGCTGGCTGGTTCATTGTCGGCCGCAATCTTCGAGAGGGCATCGCAACGTTCATCGAGCTTGGAGCAGCGCGGTCTCCGGCCGGCCTTCTTGACCGCGACGGTTCATTGAGCAGTGTATGGTTCAGCGAGTGCTGACATTAGATTCTCGTCTGGACGTGATGAACCGGCTGGGTCGGTTGATGGCCGACCCGACACGGTCACGATTTCTGCTCACCCTGCTTCAGGGCCCGGCCTGCCCTGCCGAGCTGGCCCGAGACCTGGAGCTGACGCGCTCGAACGTGTCCAACCACCTGGCCTGCCTGCGGGACTGCGGGATCGCGGTCGCCGTGCCCGAGGGCCGTCAGGCCCGCTATGAGCTCGCCGATGCGCACCTGGCGCGGGCGCTGAGTTCCCTGATCAAGGTCACTCTGGCGGTGGACGAGAGCGCCCCGTGCCTGGACCCGGCGTGCTCGGTGCCCGGTTGCTGCTCCCCGGGGGTGGTCGCGTGATCCTGTCCTCAGTCCTGCAGGCGATCGGCCTGTTCCTGGTCACGAACATCGACGACATCATCGTGCTCTCCCTGTTCTTCGGCCGCGGTGCGGGCCAGCGCGGGACCACCGCCCGGATCCTGGCCGGGCAGTACCTGGGATTCATCGGCATCCTGGGCGCGGCCGTGCTCGTCTCGCTGGGCGCGGGGGCGTTCCTGCCCCCGGAGGTCATCCCGTACTTCGGGCTGATCCCGCTGGCTCTGGGACTGTGGGCCGCGTGGAAGGCCTGGCGCCAGGGCGGCGACGATGACGATGACGAGGCCAAGATCGAGGGCAAGAAGGTTGCCGCCTGGACGGTGGCCGGGGTGACCTTTGCCAACGGCGGGGACAATATCGGCGTCTACGTCCCGGTCTTCCTCAGCGTCGGCCCGGGCGCGGTCGTGGCCTACTGCATCGTGTTCCTCGCGCTGGTCGCGGTGCTGGTGGGTCTGGCCAAGTTCGTCGCCACCCGCCGGCCCGTCGCCGAGGTGCTGGAGCGCTGGGAGCACATCCTGTTCCCGATCGTGCTGATCGGCCTGGGCGTGTTCATCCTGGTCGGCGGCGGAGCCTTCGGGCTCTGAACTGCGGGGCCGGGCATTCACCCCGAGCGGCTCGGCCCCGCCTTCCCGGTGCCGCAAATTGCGTTGCACGACTTTTGACCATTGAGGAGACTGAGCGCCCGTGCCGCCAATCCGCCGACCGGAAGGCCGCGTCGGGCTGTCATCGCTCAGTCTCGCTGGCGATGGAACCCTGAGTTCCGCCCGGTTTTCTACAACCGGTAGAATTCGGGATACCCCGATCCCCGTCACGGTTCCTGTACCGAGCTCTGAGAGAAGTTCCCGACATATGCCCTCCCGTCCGCCGTTGCCCACCCCCGCACGCCGTCAGGTTCTGGCCGGGCTGACCGGTATCGCGGCGCTGCCACTGTTGGCGGCGTGCGGGGCGCAGGATCCGTTGGCCGCCCAGGCCGGCAATGCCGATGGCAAGAACTACATCGCCGGGGACGGGTCCGTCCTGGAGATCGCCCCGGACCGGCGTGGGGCACCGGTGCAGTTCAGCGCCACCCTGTTCTCCGGGAAGCCGATCAGCGCCGAGGACCTGGCCGGGGATCCGGCGGTGCTGAACTTCTGGTACGCCGCGTGCGCCCCGTGCCGGGTGGAGGCCCCGGACCTGCAGGCCCTGCACGAGCAGTTCGCCCCCGAGGGGGTGCGGTTCTTGGGCGTCAACGTCCGGGACACGGTGGCCACCGCGGAGGCGTTCGAGCGCAATTTCGGCATCACCTACCCCTCGGTGGAGGACCGGGGCGGGCAGGTGCTGCTGGCGATGACCGACTACGTGCCGCCGCAGGCCGTGCCCACCACCATCGTGCTGGACCGGTTGGGGCGGGTCTCGGCCCGGATCCTGGGAATCGCCGAGCCCTCCACGCTGCGCACCCTGATCACCACCGTGCTGGATGAACAGGCCTGAGCATCCCATGACCGCCCGAACCCTGCCCCCGGCCGCCACCCGGACTGCTGCGGGCCCCCGCGACGAGAACCACCCTGCCGGCTCGCCGCCGCGGGCGCGTGCCCGTTGCCGGGGGCCGCCGGGGCCGGGCACACCCGGGCGGTGCAACTGCCGGCTCGGTGCCACAGTGCCGAGAAGCAGTCCAGCGACGAGAGGCGACCGCG